>NZ_JBFTND010000147.1:0-32154 GCF_056397305.1 Cupriavidus sp. 05N40 | reverse complement strand
GTATTCGACGCCACGCGGCGTAAGCATGGAAACACCGGCTCCAGGGCTGGATGCCTTCGTCGTATCCGCCCTCTTTTTCGCCAGGGCTCGCTTTTCCGCCCTGGCCCTCTCGATGACGTAGAAGTCGGGTCCGGCCACGGCCGGCAGAGAATGGCCAACAATCGATCCGGCCAACACTATGGAAATTAATTCTCGGAACATCCCAGATGCCTTGGTTTTTGCCTATTTATTGAGTCCTTATTCTCGACTCAATGGACATGACAAGAGTCTAGGGAATCGGGCGCAGGGAATAAACATGCCGGATGAGAACACATCGTTCTCATTTCTGGCCAAATCCTCTCCGGAAAGCGACTGGACATTTCCGCACCGTTCCTGAAGTACGAAGGGCCGTGGACCGGCTGTCCTCGCGCCCGAAGCGATCCGTCCTGCGGTCCATGCCATAAGGCATCCAAGGCAGCCCCGGCATGCGCCCCGGCTGCCGCCATCTCCATTCACGATGGCAGGCTCGCGAACCACTTGTTTTCGGGCCGACACCCTGGCGCCATGATTCGGTGACCTGCAGGCGCCGCGCTCCGTCGCGCGCCGGGATCACAAGGAAACCAGGATGGAAAGCATCGGACACAGGGCGTTTCGCTACCGCTTCACGGGACACGAGCGCGTATTCCACAACGTGTCGGCAGCCGAGGCGCTGCCGGACGTCTTGTCGCTGTTCGGGTATCGACGCGTGTTCGTCGTCTGCTCGCGGTCGATCAACACGAAGACAGAGTTCATCGGGCAGATCAGGGCATGCCTTGGCGAGCGCCTGGTCGGCCTGACCGACGACGTCGGCGAGCACTCCCCGCTGTCCAATGTGCTCAGGGCGGCAAGGCAGGCAAGGGATGCGCGCGCGGACGTGATTGTCTCGGTCGGCGGCGGCTCGGTCATGGATATGTGCAAGGCGATGCAACTTTGCCTCTCCGAGAACGTGTATGACAGGGCGCGGCTGCTCGAGCTGCAGTTCGTCCTGTCGGACGACGGCACCGAGATGCTGACGACCTCGCAAGCGCCGGCGGCGATCCGCCAGATCGCGATCCCCACCACGCTGGCCACGTCGGAGTGGACACCGGTGAGCACGCCGATCGACGACGAGACCCGGCTGAAGGCGCGCTTTGTCGTGCCCGACGGCTCGCCGCAGGCAATCATCTACGACCCCGCGCTCCTTCTCCAGACGCCCGTGCGCTTGCTGATGTCGACGGGAATCCGCGGCCTCGACCACGCCATCAACACGGCGTGTTCGTCATCGACGCATCCGTTTGCGAGCGTGCTGGCCGAGAAAGCCATCACGCTTTACATGGAAAACCTGCCTCTGCTCGCGCGGGGCGTGCTCGATGCCTTCACCCAGTGCCAGCTGGCGACGTGGTACACGGGGATGGGGCAAATGTCGGTGCCCCATGGCTTCAGCCACTGGATGGTTCACATCGTGGGGCCCCGCGGCGGGGTTCCGCACAGCGATGCGGCCTGTGTGCTGATGCTGGCCCAGGCCAGGTGGCTCGAGGGCTGGGCGGTGCCACAGCACGACCGGATTCGCGCCGCGCTGGGGCAGCCGGACCGGCCCTTCCACGCGATTCTCGGCAATCTCCTCGAGCGACTGGGCATGCCGACGACGCTCGACGACCTCGGTCTCACGCGACAGCAGGTCGACGATATGATCGCGCCCGCGCTGGCCCACCCGATGGTGACGCGCAACAACATCCGCCCGATCAGGACCGCGGCGGATCTGCGCGCGATCCTGTCGCTCGCCTGGCGGCCCTGATTGCGCCGGCCGCCACGGCGGCCGGTGTGGCCAGCCCGGCCCTGAAGCGACCGCCGCCACGGGCATGCCCGTGTCTCTGGCGCCGCGCCGGGCATCGCGCCATGGCGTGGCCAGGAGCGTAATATAGCCATCGCCACGCACGATGGCGGGCTCGCCACACCGGCTTGCCGCCTGTTGGCTGCGGCAGGACAAAGCCCGCAGCTACCCCGGGGCACGATCCTGGCGCGGCGCGTGTGCCGCGCGGTCCGTGCGGTCGCGGCTGGCCCCGTTCCGGAGACTCCTCCCCGCCCATGAAAATCGACCCGGTTTCGCTCAAGCTGTTCCTCGCGGTAGCCGAGCTTGGCACCATCGCCGCTGCCGCGGAGCGCGAGCATATCGCCGCCTCCGCGGTCAGCAAGCGGATCAGCGATCTCGAAGACGTCCTCAATACGCAATTGCTGGAGCGCAGCAACAAGGGCATCTCCCCCACCCCGGCGGGTGTCGCCCTGCAAAACCTGTCGCGCGGCATCATCAACGACCTCGACAATATCTTCACGTTGATGCATGACTATTCGAGCGGCACTCGCGGGTTGGTGCGCATCTTCGCCAACGTGTCCTCGATCGCACAGTTCCTGCCGGCCGACCTGCAGGGTTTTGTCGAGAAATACCCGCACGTGCAGCTCCAGCTGGAGGAACGCATCAGCAGCGCCATCCTGCACGGGGTGGCCGAGAACGCAGCGGATGTGGGCTTCTATGCAGACCTGGGCAGCCAGCCGCAGAATGTCCTCACGCTGCCCTACCGCGAGGATCAACTGGTCGTGGTGGTCCCTGCCGGCCATCCCCTGGGCGGCCGCAAATGGCTGACCAGCGCCGAACTGCTGGAGCACTACCTGATCGGTCTGCAGACCGGCAGCTTCATCAACCTGCAGCTCATGCGCGCTGCCGGCGAGCTCGGCGTGCCGGTGAGATTCCGCATGCAGGTCAACAGCTACGACGCGGTCTGCCTGATGGTCGAGTCCAGGATGGGCATCGGCATTCTTCCCAAGAGCCTGGCGCAACGATACGCCAGGGTGCTGAAGATCCGGCCGGTCGGGCTGAAGGAGCCATGGGCGCGGCGCAAGCTCAATCTGTGCATCCGCTCCTACGACAGCCTGCCGGTGGCGGCGCGGCTGCTGGTAGACCACCTGTGCCCGTCGGCCCGCGCGCTGGCCGCCTTGCGCGCATAGCGCAAGCGGCCAGCCGCGCCGGGCTTAGTCGACGGTCGCGCCGGCTGCCTTGACGATGGCGGCCCAGCGCGGCAACTCGTCGCGGATCAGCGCCTCGAACTGCGGCGTGCCCGACACGAAGGGCTGGCATCCCTGCCGGGCGAGGGTGTCGCGCACGTCGGGGCTGTCGATGACCTTGTTCAGGGCCGCCTGAAGGCGGCCGACCACCGCGCCGGGCGTATGCGCGGGGGCGAAAAGCCCGTACCAGGGGGTGGCTCCGAAGCCCGGCAGCGTCTCCCCCACGGTGGGTACCTGCGGCATGGAGGGCAACCGCTTTTCATTGGTGACGCCGAGCACCTTGAGCTTGCCCGCGCGGATAAAGGGCAGCGCCGACGGCAGGCTCTGCACCGATAGCGGCACTTGTCCGCCCACCACGTCCGCCACGGCAGCCGAAGCGCCCTTGTAAGGAACATGGACAAGCTTGATGTTGGCGCTGTGCTGGAGCATTTCGCCGATCAGGTGGTTCAAGGTGCCGTTGCCGGCGGACGCATACATGATCGTGTCCGGCTTCGCGCGCGCCGCTTCGACCAGTTCTCTGACGTTGTTCGGCCCGAAGGCGGGATTGGCAACGAGCACATACCCTGCCGTCGCGACACTGCCCACCGGCACGAAATCGCGGACCGGATCGAAGCCCGTGCGCTTGTACAGCGCCGGATTGATAAGGTGCGCGCTGCTTACGGTAAACAGGAGCGTATAGCCATCGGCGGCGGCCTTGCCGACGTAGGCCGTGCCGATGTTGCCGCCGGCACCGGGCCGGTTCTCCACGATGAACTGCCGCCCGAACTGCTCCGACAGCTTCTGCGTGACGATGCGGGCAATGGCGTCGTTGGCGCCGCCTGGCGTCTGCGGGACCACGACGGCCACCGGCTTGTACGGATAGGGATCCTGGGCGAACGCCGTTGTCGCCACGCTGAACGCGAGGCAGGCCTGCAAGAGTTTCCGTGGTGCCATGTCCTTGTCTCCTTTGGTGGAAAGGGTCGCCGGCAGCGTGCTTCGCGGCGGCAGCGACCTCTTTTCCCATGGTGACTGGCTCGCGGTCCCTTGCAAAATGGCGTATCGCGATCCCGCCATCGCGGATGCAGATGCCCGCGCCGGGTGCCTGATACGCGCGGGCGCGCATCGGCATGTGCGCCAAGGGCATCGCGAAGCGTCAGCGGCGTCCCATGCGCGACCTGCATTTGGCGGCCTTCCGTCCGCTTGCCGATCTCGCGAACATCGCCGGCATCACCCGCAAATCTAATCCTATTGAAATCTTCGAATCGATTCTTATAATTCATCGACCGGCCGGTCGGTTTATTAATATACTCAGTCTCCAGATCCCCCAGGAAAATCTCATGTACACCCAGTCACTTGATATCCCAGGCGGCCTCCAGCCCATCGATACKGCGAACGCCGACGTCTCTCCCGAGCAAGCCCGCTTCGACGCGCTGATGCGGGCCGACGGCAAGGTCGAGGCGCAGGACTGGATGCCAGACGCATATCGCAAGACGCTGATCCGGCAGATTTCGCAGCACGCGCACTCCGAGATCATCGGCATGCAGCCCGAAGGCAACTGGATCAGCCGCGCGCCAAGCCTCAAGCGCAAGGCGATCCTGCTGGCCAAGGTGCAGGACGAAGGCGGCCACGGCCTCTACCTGTATAGCGCGGCCGAAACGATGGGCGTCTCGCGCGACCAGCTGGTCGATGCACTGCATGCCGGCAAGGCCAAGTACTCGAGCATCTTCAATTACCCCACGCCCACCTGGGCGGATGTCGGCGTGATCGGCTGGCTGGTCGATGGCGCGGCGATCATGAATCAGATCCCGCTGTGCCGCTGCACCTACGGCCCGTACGCACGGGCAATGATCCGCATCTGCAAGGAGGAGTCGTTCCACCAGCGCCAGGGCTTCGACGCCCTGCTCTCGATGATGAAGGGCACGCAGGCGCAGAAGGACATGGTGCAGCAGGCGGTGAATCGCTGGTGGTGGCCGGTGCTGATGATGTTCGGCCCGAGCGACAAGGATTCGATCCACAGCGGGCAGTCGTTCCAGTGGGGCATCAAGCGTATCTCCAACGACGACCTGCGGCAGAAATTCGTCGATGCGACTGTCGAGCAAGCCAAGATCCTCGGCGTGACGTTGCCCGATCCGGACCTTAAGTGGAACGAGGAGCGCAAGGCGCACGACTACGGCGCGATCGACTGGGAAGAGTTCTGGCGCGTGGTGAACGGCGACGGGCCGTGCAACAAGGAACGCCTCGCCACCCGCGTGAAGGCACACGACGACGGCGCCTGGGTACGCGAAGCCGCCCTCGCCCATGCCGCCAAGCAGGCGGCGCGCGCACACAAACAAGCCGCTTGAACAGGAGACGAAGATGAGCAAGGAATGGCCGATCTGGGAAGTATTCGTACGCAGCAAGCAGGGCCTGGACCACAAGCATTGCGGCAGCCTGCATGCGTCCGATGCAAGCACCGCGCTGCGCATGGCGCGCGATGTCTACACGCGCCGGCAGGAAGGCGTCAGCATCTGGGTGGTGCCGTCGGCCGCGATCACGGCGTCCGACCCGGCGGACAAGGAGGCATTCTTCGAGCCGGCCGGCGACAAGATCTACCGCCATCCGACCTTCTTCGTGCTGCCGGCCGAAGTCGACCACATGTGAGGCGGGACATGACCATGACTACGTCACCCCATACTTCCCCCCATGCGTCCGCCCACCTCTCCTATGTGCTCCGGCTGGCAGACAATGCCCTGATCCTCGGCCAGCGCAACAGCGAGTGGTGCGGCCAGGGCCCGGCACTCGAGGAAGACATCGCGCAGGCCAATATCAGCCTGGACCTGATCGGCCAGTCCCGCCTGCTGTACTCGCATGCCGCGGCCCTCGACGAAGCCGCCGGCGGCGCAACGAAGACCGAAGACAGCTACGCGTACTTCCGCACCGAGCGCGAGTTCGCCAACTACACCATCGCCGAGCTGCCGCACGCCGGCCCGCTTGCCGGCACGGTGCGCACCGATCGCGACTACGCCGTGACGATCGCGCGCAACTTCCTCTATTCGGCGCTGATGATCCACCTGTGGGCCGCCCTGGAGTCGTCCGCCGACACGCAACTGGCGGCGATCGCGGCCAAGTCGCTGAAGGAGACGCGCTATCACCTGCAACACGCAAGCGACTGGCTGGTCCGCCTGGGCGACGGCACCGACGAATCGCACCGGCGGGCGCAGGCGGCACTCGATTACCTGATGCCGTACACACAGGAGTTCTTCGCGACCGACGCCGTGGAAACCGCGATCGCGGCGGCCGGCATCGGCCCGCTGATGGCGGACCTCGAGCCCGCATGGCAGGCTGACGTCGCCGCGACGCTGGCCGAGGCAACGCTCAGTGCCCCCGCCGCGGTGCAGTACATCACCACCGGCAAGCACGGCGAGCATTCCGAGCACATGGGCTACCTGCTGGCCGAAATGCAGTCGCTGGCACGCCAGCATCCTGGTGCAACCTGGTAGGACATGATGAACGCCAACGCCATGATGACGCCGGACGCCACGCTGGAACACGCCTGGGCCGTGCTGGAAGCGGTGCCGGACCCGGAGATCCCAGTGGTGTCGCTGCGCGAACTGGGAATCCTGCGCGACGTGCGGCGCGGCGCGGACGGCGCCGTCGAGGTTGTGATCACGCCGACCTACTCGGGCTGCCCGGCGATGTCGCAGATCGCGGAGGACATCGGCCAGGCGCTCAGCGCGGCCGGCATCGTGCCGCACCGGATTGCCACCGTGCTCGCGCCGGCATGGACCACCGACTGGATCACCGCCGATGCGCGCGAGAAGCTGCGCCGCTACGGCATCGCGCCACCGATGGGCAACTGCGGCAGCCACCAGGCGCCCCGGGAAACGACGATCCGCTTCGTGGCGCGCGCCGCCAGCGCCACGCCGGCCTGCCCGCAATGCGGCTCGCACCACACCGAGCGCCTGGCGCAATTCGGCTCGACGGCGTGCAAGGCCCTATACCGCTGCATCGACTGCCGCGAGCCGTTCGACTATTTCAAACCGTACTGACCTGGACCGACATCATGGCGACTCCGCAATTCCATCCGCTGCGTATCCGCGAGGTACGGCCCGAAACCGCCGATGCCGTCACGGTCTCGTTCGAAGTGCCCGACGAGCTGCGCGACGCGTACCGCTTCACGCAAGGGCAGTTCGTCACGCTGAAGACCCACCTTGACGGCGAGGAGACGCGCCGCTCGTACTCGATCTGTGTCGGCGTCACCGATTACGACCGCGACGGCGAACTGCGCATCGGCATCAAGCGGGTGCGCGGCGGGCGATTCTCGAACTTTGYGTTCGATACGCTGCGCCCCGGGCACGAGATCGAAGTGATGACCCCCGACGGCCGCTTCTTCACGCACCTGAACGCCGACCTGTCAAGGTCGTACGTCGCCTTCTCCGGCGGCTCCGGCATCACGCCCGTCCTTGCCATCATCAAGACCACCCTCGAGACCGAGCCGACCAGCCGCTTCACGCTGGTGTATGGCAACCGCAGCGTCGACGCGATCATGTTCGCCGAGGAACTCGAARACCTCAAGAACCGCTTCATGAGCCGGTTCTCGCTGTATCACGTGCTGTCCGACGACCTGCAGGAAGTCGAACTGTTCAACGGCGTGCTGGACCAGGACAAGTGCCGCGCTTTCCTGCAGACGCTCACGCCGGCCACGGAGATCGACGAGGCATTCATCTGCGGTCCCGGACCGATGATGGACGCCGCCGAAGCGGCCCTGAAGGCTGCCGGCGTGGCGCCGGAGAAGGTGCACGTCGAGCGCTTCGGCACGCCGCTGCCCCAGGCCGGCGTGCCACCGGTCGAGATCACCGACGACATGCCGGCCGCTGACCTGGAACTGATCATCGACGGCAAGAAGCGCAAGCTGCGCCTGCCGTACCAGGGAATCAGCGTGCTCGATGTCGGCCTCAAGGCCGGCCTCGCCCTGCCCTATGCCTGCAAGGGCGGCGTGTGCTGCACGTGCCGGGCGAAGGTCCTCGAAGGCGAAGTGAAGATGGAAAAGAACTACACGCTCGAACAGCATGAAATCGACGATGGCTTCGTGCTCACCTGCCAATGCCATCCGGTGTCGGACCGGGTTGTCGTGAGCTACGACGAACGGTAATCCGATCACTGCAACCTACCAGAAAAAGCGGCCCCCAGCGATGAACCACTCCCTGTTTACCAAACACGAAAAGACCCTCGAACACGCCCTGGAAGCCATCCGCACGCGCGGCTACTGGAGTCCCTTCAACGAGATGCCCAGCCCGCGCGCCTACGGCGAGACCGCCGCGGCTGACGGCGAAGCGGCATTCAAGGCGCAACTCGGGCAGCCCTTCGCGCTCGACCAGGCCGGCAGCCATGGCGGCAGCGGCACCGTTGGCCAGGAACACTCGCCGTTCGGCTTCGCACTGGACATCGGCTATCCCAAGGCCGACCCGGATGCACTGATCCCGGCGGTGCAGCAGGCGCAGGCGCAGTACCGCAAGGCAGGCCCGAAGGCCTGGATCGGCGTGAGCCTGGAAATCCTCGAGCGGCTGAACCGCGCCAGCTTCGAGATCGCGCACAGCGTCATGCACACCACGGGGCAGGCCTTCATGATGGCGTTCCAGGCCGGCGGCCCGCATGCGCAAGACCGCGCGCTCGAGGCGATCGCCTACGCCTGGGACGCAATGCGCGCTGTCCCCGAGTCGGCCTACTGGGAAAAGCCGCAAGGCAAGAACCCGCCGCTGGCCATGGAAAAGCGCTTCACCATCGTGCCGCGCGGCATCGGGCTGGTGATCGGCTGCTGCACCTTCCCGACCTGGAACAGCTATCCCGGCATGTTCGCCGATCTCGCCACCGGCAATGCCGTCATCGTCAAACCCCATCCCGCCGCGATCCTGCCGCTCGCCATCACCGTGCGCATCGCGCGCCAGGTGCTGGCGGAGGCCGGCTTCGACCCCAACGTGGTGACCCTGCTGGCGACCGCCCCCAACGACGGGCCCCTCGTGCAATCGCTGGCCACGCGCGACGAGATCCGCGTGATCGATTTCACCGGCAGCACCGCCAACGGAGACTGGCTGGAAGCGCATGCCCGCCAGGCGCAGGTCTACACGGAGAAGGCGGGTGTCAACCAGATCGTGATCGACTCGGCCGAAGACCTGAAGGCCGTGTCGCGCAATATCGCATTCTCGCTCGCGCTGTACTCCGGCCAGATGTGCACCGCGCCCCAGAATATCTATGTGCCGCGCGACGGCATCCGCACGGCCGAAGGCACGGTGTCGTTCGACGACGTCGCCCGCTCCATCGCCGACGCCGTGCAGAAGCTGACCGCCGATCCGGCCAAGGCCGTCGAACTGACGGGCGCGATCCAGAACCAGGGCGTGCTCGACCGCATCGGACAGGCAGCCCGGCTTGGCACGCCGCTGCTCGACAGCCGCAGCCTGGCGCATCCGGCCTATCCGGAAGCCCGTGTCAGCACACCGCTGCTGCGCAAGCTCGACGCCAGCGGCGACGAAGCCGCGTTCACGCAGGAATGGTTCGGCCCGATCGCGTTCGTGGTCGCCACCGACTCCACCGCGCATTCGCTGGCACTCGCCGCACGCATCGCCCGCACGCGCGGCGCGCTGACGCTATCCGTCTACAGCACCGATGAGCAGGTGCTCGAAGCGGCCGAAGAGGCTGCGGTGACGGGCGGTGTCGCCTTGTCGGTGAACCTCGCGGGCGGCGTGTTCGTGAACCAGTCGGCAGCGTTTTCCGACTTCCATGCCACCGGGGCGAATCCCGCGGCCAACGCCAGCCTCGCCGACTCGGCGTTCGTCGCCAACCGGTTCCGCGTCGTGCAGAGCCGCCGCCATGTTGCGCAGCGCTCGCCTGCATAGCGTGCCCGCCAGCGCGCCCGCTACGGGCGCCTGAGCGGCTTCGGTCCGCCAACCATCGATACAAGTACTACCGGACGCTTGCCAGCCTGGCGACGGACGACGGCACAGACCGTCGCCTCGCATCGCCAGGAGGCAGGCCGCTGCGTGGCGCCCCCATCTCCGCCACCGTCCGATCCTATTCAGTAGCGTCATATCCAGGAGACAACCGTGGTCCAGCCCATTCCCCATCCGAGCGAACTCGACCCCATCGAACTAGCCAGCCGCGACGAGATCCAGGCGCTGCAACTGGAGCGGCTCAAATGGTCGCTCCGCCACGCCTACGACAACGTGGCGCACTACCGCCGCGCCTTCGACGCGGCCGGCGTCCACCCTGACGACCTGCGCCAGCTCTCGGACCTGGCGAAATTTCCGACCACGACGAAGAAGGACCTGCGCGACAACTATCCCTTCGGACTGTTTGCGGTGCCGCGCGACGAGGTGGTGCGCGTGCACGCCTCCAGCGGCACCACCGGCAAGCCGACCGTGGTGGGCTATACCGCGAACGACATCGACACCTGGGCCAACGTGACGGCACGGTCGATCCGGGCCGCGGGCGGGCGCCGCGGCGACACGCTGCACAACGCCTTCGGCTACGGCCTCTTCACCGGCGGCCTCGGCATCCACTACGGAGCGGAGCGGCTCGGCTGCATGGTGGTGCCGATGTCCGGCGGGCAGACCGAAAAGCAGGTCCAGCTGATCCGCGACTTCGAGCCGTCCATCATTCTCGTCACGCCCTCCTACATGCTCAACCTGATCGACGAGATGACGCGCCAGGGCATGGATCCGGCGACGTCTTCGCTCAAGCTCGGCATCTTCGGCGCCGAGCCGTGGTCACAGGGCATGCGCAGCGAGATCGAGACGCGTGCGGGCATCCAGGCGCTCGATATCTATGGCCTGTCGGAGATCATGGGCCCCGGCGTAGCGTGCGAATGCATCGAAAGCAAGGATGGCCCGGTCATCTGGGAGGATCACTTCTACCCGGAGATCATCGACCCCATCACCGGCGAGGTATTGCCCGACGGCAGCCACGGCGAACTGGTGTTCACGTCGCTGTCGAAGGAAGCCATGCCGATGATCCGCTACCGCACGCGCGACCTCACTTCGCTGCTACCGCCCACCTCGCGTTCGATGCGCAGGCTGGCGAAGATCACGGGACGCTCGGACGACATGCTGATCATCCGTGGCGTCAACGTCTTCCCCAGCCAGATCGAGGAGCTGATCCTCGGCATCGCGCGGCTCAGCGGGAACTACCAGCTGTGCGTCACGCGCGACGGCCACCTGGATGCGCTCTCCGTGTCGGTGGAAGCGCGGGCGGAACTCTGCGACGCCCTCGCCGAGAGCGAGCGTGCCCAGCTTGCGAGGGAATTGCAGCAGCGGGTGAAGACGATCGTCGGCGTGTCCACGACGGTGCGCGTGCTCAATGCCGGTGAGATCAAGACGACCGCCACCGGCAAGGCGCAACGCGTGCTCGACCTGCGGCACGTGAGCGTATGAGGCCGGCGGGCGGGGGGCGCTGGCGCACCCCCGCCCGCCGCCGCGGGGCCGCTCCGGCACTGACCGCAGGCGTGGCACCGCGCGATGCAGGAAACCAAAAATGACTAGAAACCGGAGACAGACATGAACACCACCCGCAAATTCCTGGCCGTCGGACTCGGCCTGGCAGTCCTGCCCTGGGCGTCCTTCGCGCTTGCGGCCGAATCCCCCTTCCCGGCCAAGCCGGTGCGCTGGATCGTGCCCTACCCGGCCGGCGGCGGCTCGGACTTCCTGGCGCGCTCGATCGGCCAGGCGCTGTCCGCCAAGCTGGGCCAGCCGGTGCTGGTCGACAACAAGCCGGGTGGCAACACCGCGATCGCCGCGGCAGAGACCGCGCGCGCACCGGCCGATGGCTACACGGTGCTGTCGGCGGACAACGGCACGCTGGTTTTCAACCCGGCGCTGTACAAGACGCTTTCCTACAACCCGGTCAAGGACCTGGCGCCGGTCACGCTGCTGGGCAAGTTCCCGATGATCCTCGTGGTCGGCCCGGGCATGCCGGTCAACAACGTGCAGGAATTCATCGCCAGGGCCAAGGCAAAATCCGGCGCGGGCGGCATCGACTACGCCTCCGCCGGCGCCGGCAGCCCGCACCACCTGGCAATGGAGTTGCTCAAGGTGGAGGCCGGGCTGAACATGGTCCACGCGCCCTACCGTGGCGCGGCGCCCGCACTGGCCGACGTGGCAGGCGGTCAGGTGCCGGCCATGATGGTCGACCTGGCCTCGGGCGCCGGCTTCATCAAGGGCGGCAAGGTCAAGCCCCTGGCGGTGGCCAGCCCGACCCGCCTGCCGCAGTTGCCGGATGTGCCGACCTTTGCCGAAGCCGGCTACAAGAACGTGGAGGCTGCCGCGCTGGTGGGAATGGTGGCGCCGGCCGCCACGCCGGGCGAGGTAATCGCCACGCTGAACAAGCAGGTCGTGGCGGCMATCAGGGAGCCGGCCGTCAACAAGCGGCTGGTGGACTTCGGCGTGGAGCCGGTCGGCAGCACGCCCGCGCAATATGCCGACCTGCTGCGCAGCGAGACCTTGCGCTGGCACAAGCTGATCCGCGACCTGAAGATCACGCTGGACTGAGCGTCGCCGCGCTGCGCCGGCAGGTGCGCGGTATCGGCTTCATTGCCTGCGGGGAGGCTTTCGTCAGTTCCGGAAATGCCATTGATGCACCTTGACGCCTCCCCGTCAGCGCGACAGGATGTAGAGGTCCCCCCCGGGGGATTCCGACCATCCTGAAAAGGCGAAACCATGAACGAAGAATCCATGACCGTTGGCATCGACCATATTGGGCTGAGCGTGCCGGATCTGGCGCGTACCCGAGACTTCTTCATCCAGTGCCTGGGATGGAAACAGGTCGGCGAGAAACCGGACTACCCTGCGGCGTTTGTCTCGGACGGCAAGGTCCTGGTGACGCTGTGGCAGGTCGCCGATGTAGCGAGCTTCACCGGTTTCGACCGCAAGACTAACGTGGGCCTGCACCACCTTGCGCTGCGCGTCGCCACGGAAGAAAAATTCAACGAGGTATTCGAGCGTGTCTCGAAATGGCCGGGTGTGGTCGTGGAGTTTTCGCCCGAGCAGCTGGGCGCCGGGCCAAAGCGGCACACCATGCTCTGCGAGCCTGGCGGCATCCGCATCGAGTTCGACTTCGACCCCCGCGTCGCGGCAGGCTAGCCGCTTCGCGTGCCGGGCATGCGCTGATGATGCCGTCGCCAAACTGCTCGTGCACCAGCGCCTTGAGCGTGGAGCCGTAGATCTGCACGATYTCGTAGAAGCGGTAGATGGTCGGGTCGGTCGGCACGCCGCCGGGGATGCTGCCGCGCACGGGGACGGTCTGCAGCTGGCGCACGGCGTCGTCGTCCAGGTCCAGCTTGGCGGCCACCACCTTGGCGGCRTYCGCGGGCAGCGGGTGCTGGCCCAGCAGCGCGGCGGTGACRAAGGCCACGCTCAGGCCGGTGCCTTCGTTGATCTGCTCGAACGTCAGGCCCTTGCGGATCTTGGCGTCGATGATGAGGTCGCTCAGGGCCTGGCGGGGGGCTTGGCTGTATTGGGATTGGGTCATGGCATTACTCCTTGGAATGGATAAAGACTGRGAACAGGGGRTGAAGCGWTCAGGCGGCGATCAGGCRGCGTTCAGGCAGCGWTCAGGCGGCGATCAGTTCGCGCCTGGCAGGGGTTGCGGATGCGCCGGGACGCGCCGCGAGGGAAACGAAGCGGTTGGTGTTGCCGTCCAGCGTGTCGATCGCGCCGGTTTCGATGTCGTAGACCCAGCCGTGCAGGTTCAGGCGGCCTTGCTCCAGCGCKAGCGCCACGGACGGGTGSGTCTTGATGTTGGCSAGCTGGGCGATGACGTTCTCGCGCACTCGCGCTGCGTGAGCAGCTCCGGCACCACCCGGCTATCCGAGCAGGCGATGAACAGGGTGCTGGGGCTCTGGCTGGTGGCCAGGCGCTTGAAGAGGTCCGAGCGCTGGGGGAAGGCGTCGCGCTGGAACTTCAGTACGCCGTCGATGATTTCTTGCATGTCTTTCGCTCCATCGGTTGATCTGGTGTGGATCGGGATTCGATGGAGCAAGAATGGACCGGATCAGCCATAGGGTCCAAGACCGATTCATTATCCAAACCATAGGCAACACCAATAGCTAGAACTGCCGCGGCGGCGGTGCCTTGTGCTTCGCCGGCATGGCCGGGCGTGGCTACGGCAACCGGTGCCGGGTGAGATGGATAGTCATGAAATCGATACGCCACGCCATATCCAGGCCCATGTCCCGCTCCTAACATTGGGCCCATCAACGCAGGGATCCCGCACCGGTCCCGCGCAACCGGGCCCCGGATGGTCTTGCGGTTTGCGCGGTCGGGGCGGCTCCCCGGCACAGGCCATTCAAAGGGAACAGACATGAATACGATTCAGACCGATGTCGCTGTGATCGGCGCGGGTACCGCGGGCCTTGCCGCCTATCGTGCCGCCAGGGCCGCCAGGGCCGCCGGCAAGCGCGCCGTCATCATCGAGGGTGGCCCGTATGGCACCACCTGCGCGCGCGTTGGCTGCATGCCCTCCAAGTTACTGATTGCCGCCGCCGAGGCGGCCCACGAACTGCGCCACACGGCGGCGTTTGGCGTGCATGTCGACGGGCGCATCCGCATCGACGGGCGCGAGGTGATGGATCGGGTCAAGCGCGAGCGCGACCGCTTTGTCTCCTTTGTCGTGCGCGGCGTGGAGAATATCCCGGCCGAAGACCGCATCCGCGGATACGCAAGGTTCGTCGACAACACCGTGCTGCAGGTCGATGAGCACACCACCGTGCGGGCCAGCCGCGTCGTGATTGCCACTGGCTCCAGCCCGGCGGTGCCGGCGCCGCTGCATGTGTTCGGCGAGCGCCTGGTGGTCAACGATGACGTCTTTGCCTGGGACGACCTGCCGCGCAGCGTGGCGGTATTCGGGCCTGGCGTGATCGGGCTCGAGCTTGGCCAGGCACTGTCGCGGCTGGGCGTGCGGGTGCATGTATTCGGCGCGCGGGGCGGCGTGGGCGGATTGTCGGATCCGGCCATCAAGGCCTACGCGGCCCGGACCTTCCAGGACGAGTTCGCGCTGGATCCGGCCGCGCAAGTGACCGGCATGCGCCGCGATGGCGACGAAGCGGTGATCACCTTCATCGACCACGCGGGCCAGAGCGTGACGGAGCGCTTCGAGTATGTGCTGGYGGCAACCGGACGCCACCCCAATGTGCGTGGCCTTGGCCTGGAGAATACCGGGCTGGAACTGGACGCCGGCGGCGTGCCGAGGTTCGACCCGGCAACCCTGCAATGCGGCCACGCCCCGGTCTTTATCGCCGGCGATGCAAACGATATCCTGCCCCTGCTCCACGAAGCGGCCGACGAAGGCAAGGCTGCCGGCGAGAACGCGGCGAACTACCCCGCCATCAAGCCCGTGCCGCGCCGCGCGCCGATCGCCGTGGTGTTCTCCGATCCGCAGATCGCCATGGTCGGACAGCGTTACGCCGACCTGGAGCCGGGCACCTTTGTCAGCGGCGAGGTCAGCTTCGAGGACCAGGGCCGCAGCCGCGTCATGCTGAAGAACCGCGGGCTGATGCACGTCTATGCGGACCGGGCCAGCGGCCGCTTTCTAGGCGCGGAGTGGATTGGCCCCCGCGCCGAGAATATCGCGCACCTGCTGGCCTGGTCCTGCCAGCAGGGACTGAGCATCGACCAGATGCTGGCCATGCCGTTCTATCACCCAGTGGTGGAAGAAGGGCTGCGCACGGCGCTGCGGGACGCGGCGGCGAGGCTACAGCAGTAAGCCGCAGCCTCGCCGGCGGGCGCGCTATGCGGCAGCGCCCGGCCCGTTCTCCGACCAGATATCGCCGGACCGCAGGACGTGGCCGAAATGATGACGCCAGAGCCTGATGCCAAGCCCGCCGGACACATCCAGCGAGGACCCCACCGTGAGGTCTTCGAGCAGAGTGGGTTGCAGCCCGGCATCGAACAAGGCAAAGCCGGCCGCCAGCACGCAGGTTTCGGTCTGGATGCCGCAGACCAGCACCCGGTCGAGGTTCAGGCCTTGCAGATGCGCGATGGTGTCGGGCGAAGGCGCGTAGCCGTGCTTCACGAACACCTGGTCGGCCGCGACCAGGCTGTCGTCTGCCGGCGCCGGCGCCCATCCCAGCTGGCGCCGGAACGGAGTGACGGCTTCATCGTGGCGCTCGACGGTGGCAACGGTTGGCAGCCTGCCGACCAGCGCGGCGACCCGTTCCACCAGCCAGGGCGGCGGGGAGAAGCTCGGCTGGATATCGATGATCAGTAGTGCCTGACGCATGGGCTCCTTGTCTGTCATTGCGCATGTTTCGCCCGGATCATAGAACAGTCACCACGGGTTTCGATAGCCCCGGCCGGCTGATCGTGCCGGCGACCCCGCCCCGGTTAGCCGCGGGCTGAAGGGAAGCTGAGGGGGCCTTCCACGATCTATACTCCACAACGGGAACGGCGGCGGCTGCTCCTGTACCTGATGGAGCACAATCGATTGAAACCCCGGATCCGCCACTTGCGCACTTGCGCCGCTTGCGCCAATCATCCCGCTTGCGCCACCTCCGTCCGCGCCCGCCGTGCGCGCTGTCCTCGCCGCGCCGGACATCAGGCCATCGCCCGCCATGACAACGCCCGCTAACTCCAATGTTCACGTGATCCTGAGCAGCGAGGGTCACTGGACCGTCGCTGTCGAGGGTGTCGGGCGCGTGACAAGCTGCATATCGCGCGAAGCCGCGATCGAGGCCGGCACGGCACTCGCGCTCGAGCACCGCGTCGTCCTCTACGTGCACCTGCGCGATGGCCAGTTCGACTGGTGGAAGGATTTCGGCGACGGCGGAACGTCATCGTCGCTCAACTGAGCGCGGTCAGGYTGCCTCGCCTGCGGCGCGCCGGGCCGCCCCGCGGCCGGAGGCGGGCGCCGGCGCGGAGAAGAAACACGCGCCCGCACCGCCGAGGCGGCGCTGCCTATGCCTATTGCAACTCGATCTTCGCAATCGCGGCCAGCCGCTTCCAGCGTGCGATCTCTTCCTTCTGGTAGTCGCGCAGTTCCGCCGGTGTCGAGAGGATCAGCACGGTGGACTGCCGCTGGTAGTACTCCTTGACGTCGTCGGCTGCGCCGGCAGCGGCGAACAGTTCGCCCAGCCGTTGCGCGATGGGTGCCGGCGTCCTGGCCGATACCGCCGCCGCGACCCAGTTGTAGGCCAGGAAATCGGGCACGCCGGCCTCGGCGGCGCTCGGCACGCCCGGCAGCAACGGCGAGCGCTGGGGCGCGGTATAGGCCAGCGCGCGCACCTTGCCGCCCTTGACCAGCTCGATCGCCCCGCTGGCGTCCACCACGGCGAAATCCACGTTGGCGGCCATCACGCCGTTGATGGCGTCGCCGGCGCCCTTGTACGGCACCGCGGTGGTCTTCATGCGGCTTTGCTCGTTGAGCCATTCGCTGTACAGCGTGTACGAGACCGAGCCGGTGCCATAGTTGAGCGCGCCGGGCCGCTTGCGCGCGTCCTCCACCAGCGCCTTGAGCGTGTGGTACGGCGAGCTGGCGGGAACGATGATCAGGCACGGCCCGCGCGATAGCAGCGTGATGGGTGTGAAGTCGGTCAGCGGGTCGTAGGGCAGCTTGCGGAACGTGGCGGCGTTGGTGGACAGCGTGGAGTTGCTGCCGATGAACACCGTGTAGCCGTCGGCCGGCGCGCTCAGCAGCGTCTGCACGCCGATGAAGCCGTTGCCGCCCGGCTTGTTCTCCACCACCACGCCCTGCCCCGTCAGCTCGCCGATCTTCTTGGCGAACATGCGCGCGGTGGTGTCGGTGCCGCTGCCCGACGGGAACGGTACGATAAAGCGGATCGGCCGGCTGGGAAACGCCGGCTGCTGCGCCAGGACGACGCCGGGAATGGTCGCCAGGGCCGCGGCGGCAAGCGCGCCCTTGCCGGCAAGGCTGGCAAAACGGCGGCGCGAACAGGTGGTGGAGCGGGTCATGCGGTCTGTCTCCTTGGTGCTCCGCCCGGCAGTGGGTTCTCCCGGTGCGGATATGGCATTGATTCACAGCGCGGGGCGGCTGGCCCGCTAGCGCTTCAGGCCCAGCAGGTCACGCGCGATGACCCAGCGGTGCACTTCCGACGGCCCCTCGTAGATGCGCATCAGGCGCGTTTCGTTGGCCATCTGCTGCAGCGGCATTTCCTTGGTCATGCCCATCGCGCCGAAGGCTTGCATGGCGTGGTCGATCACGTCCCAGGCCATCTCGGTGGCGAACACCTTGATCATCGACACCTGGGTGCGCGCCTCGTCGCCGGCGTCGATGCGCGCGGCGGCCTCGTAGGTCATCAGACGGCAGGCATGGATGCGCGTGGCGGCATCGGCCACCCACCACTGGATGGCCTGGCGATCGGCCAGCGCAGCGCCGAAGGTGCGGCGCTGCGGCGCGTACTCGCACAACATGTCGAGGGCGCGCTGGGCGCGGCCGATGCACCAGGCCGCCATCTGCACGCGCCGGCTCGACAGCCGTGCCTGCATCGGCGCGAAGCCCTGGCCTTCCACGCCGAGCAGTTGCGTGCCAGGAATGCGGCAGTCTTCCAGCACCACCTCATAGGTGGAAGCACCGCCGATCATCGGGATGCGCCGCTCCACCTTGAAGCCGGGCGTGCCGCGGTCGACCAGGAAGGCGGAGATGCCTCCGCGCGCGCCGCGCGCCTTGTCGGTCACCGCCATCACGATGGTCCAGTCGGCGCGTGCGGCGCGGCTGATCCAGATCTTGCGGCCGTTGAGCACCCAGTCGTCGCCTTCGCGCTCGGCGCGGGTGGACATCATGGCCGGGTCGCCGCCCGCGCCCGGCTCGGAAATGGCGATGGCGGAGATGGTCTCGCCCCGCGCGTAGGGCTCCAGGTAGCGCGCGCGCTGGGCCTCGTCGGCGGCCTTGAGCAACATGCGCAAGTTGGGCGAATCGGGCGGCAGGTCATAGGGCGTGATGGTCTTGCCCAGTTCCTCGTTGACGCCGACCATGGCCACCACCGGCAGGTCGGCGCCGCCCATCTCGGCCGGCGCGTCCAGGCCCCACAGTCCCAGCTCGCGCGAAAGCCCGTCGAGCCGCGCCTGTTCCTGCGGCAGCAGCGCGAGCTGGCCGCCCTGCGCCTCGCGCGCCAGCACGCCCGCTTCCAGCGGAATCAGCTGCTCGCGCACGAAGCGCGCGACCAGGTCCTTGAGCATCTGGTGCTCTTCGTCCAGTGCGAAATTCATGCCTTGTCTCCTTGTCTTTTGTGCGCCTGCATTGCGGGCTGCATCAGGCCGCGTTCCTGCCGCCCGCCACCAGCGCGATCTCGTCCGGCCCCAGCCCGGCTTCGCGCAGGACTTCCTCGGTGTGCTCGCCCAGCCCGGGCGCATGGCGGCGCAGCGAYAGCGGCGTGGCGGAAAACCGCGTCGCCGGCCGCATCTCGCGCAGCGGGCCTTCGGTGGGATGTTCGGTCTGCTGGAACAGCCCCACCGCCGCGAGGTGCGGATGTTGCGGCAATTCGTCCGGCGTGCAGATCGGCGTGGCGGGAATGTCGAGCTCGCCGAACAACGCCATCCACTGCGCCGTGGTGCGCGTGGGCGTGATGTCTCCCAGGTGCTGGTACAGCGCGCGGATATTGGCATTGCGCTGGGCACGGCTGGCGATGTTGTATTTGTCCGCCAGGTCGTCGCGGCCCACCGCGTGGAAGAAGGCCTTCCAGTGGCGGTCGGTATAGGGCAGCGCGCAGATCCAGCCGTCGGCGGTCTGCGCCGGCCGGCGCCCGCCTTGCAGCAGGCGCGCGTAGCCGGCGGCACCGGTGGCCGGCTCGAAGGTGAGCCCGGCCAGGTGCTCGGCCATGACGAAGCTGGCCATGGTTTCGAGCATCGGCACTTCCACCGACTGGCCGCTGCCATGGCGCTCCCGGTGCAGCAGCGCGGCCAGCACGGCGTTGGCCAGGGCCAGCCCGGTGGTCTTGTCCGCGATCAGGCTCGGCACGTATTCCGGACGGCCACCCGCGGCCGAGCCCAGCGCCACCAGCCCGCAGGCGGCCTGGATGATGTCGTCGAAGGCTGGCTTGTCGCGATGCGGTCCGTCCTGGCCGAAGCCGGTGGCCACGCAGTAGACGATGCGCGGATTGAGCGCCGCCACCGCGGCATAGCCGAAGCCCAGCCGCTCGATGGCGGCCACGCGCATATTGTGGACCAGCACGTCGGCACCGGCGATCAGGCGGCGCAGCGCGGCCGCGCCCGCGGGCGTCTTCAGGTCCAGCACCACGGAGCGCTTGTTGCGGTTGAGCGCCAGGTAGATCGAGCTCATGCCGGCATGACGCGAGACGCCGTTGGCGCGCATCAGGTCGCCCTCCGGGCCTTCAACCTTGATCACGTCGGCACCCAGGTCGGCCAGCGCCTGCGTGGCCAGCGGGCCCAGCACGACCGAGGTCAGGTCGAGCACGCGGATGCCGTCCAGCGGGCCGGCCGAAGCCGGAGTTGGCTTGTGCATGTGGCCTCCCTCAGCGGCGCTGGAATACTGGCGCACGCCGCTCGGCCATGGCCGCCACGCCTTCGCGGAAGTCGTCGGTGGCGAACTGCACGCGCTGGATGGACAGCTCGCGCCGGTTGGCCTCGGCGATGCGGTCGGCCAGGCCGAGGCGCAGCGTCTCGCGCGTGCTTTCCACGGCCAGCGGGGCCGACGCCGCGATCTCGTGCGCCAGCGCCAGCGCGCGCGCGCGCACTTCGCCCTGTGCCACCAGTTCATCGGCCAGTCCGATGCGCACCGCCTCCTCGCCGCCGATGCGCCGGCCGGTATAGAACAGCAGCGCGGCCTGTTGTTCGCCCACCAGGCGCGGCAGCGTCACGCTCATGCCGAAGCCGGGATGAAAGCCCAGCCGGTTGAAGCTGGCGCTGAAGCGCGCCTGCGGGCAGGTCACGCGAAAATCCGCCACCAGCGCCAGGCCCAGCCCGGCGCCAATGGCTGCGCCCTCCACCGCCGCCACGATCGGCTTGCGGTTGCGGTAGAGCTTCATGGCCTGCGCGTAGAAGGCCGACGGATCGCGCGACACGCTGCCCTGGTCCGGCGCGCTGAAATCCGCGCCGGCGCAGAAGGCGCCGACACCGGACGACAGCACCACCGCGCGGCAGCTGTCGTCCTCGTCGAGCTGCAGCAGCATTTCGGCCAGCCGGCGCATGACATCGGCGTCGACGAAATTGTGGGGTGGGCGGGAGATCTCGATCTGCGCGACGTGCTGGTCGCGGGACAGATGGATTTTCGGCTGGGATGCCAAGGTCATGGCGAAGGCTCCGGGTGGATGATGGAGAACGGGGAAAGGCCGCGCCGCCGCTTGCCGGCGCCGCACCACTAGCCGACAGTATTCGCCGATGCCGTCGGCGGCGCTACACTACAATTTCGGATACCGAAATTACTGGCGGCTCGCAAGGTGCGCCAATCCACTCGCATGCCCGCTGCCACCTCGACCCGCCAGATCACGCACAGCACCGGCCGTTTCACCCGCCAGACCGAAGGCAGCCAGTCGCTCGAGCGCGGCCTGACGCTGCTGCGTGCCTTTCGCGTCGGCTCCTCCAGCCTGACCAACGCCGACCTGGCCGCCCGTACGGGCCTGCCGCGTCCTACCGTGAGCCGGCTCACGCGCTCGCTGGTCGATGCCGGATTCCTGCACTACGACACCACCGAGCGTGCCTACCGGCTGGCGGCCGTGGTGCTGAGCCTGGCCGATGCGTTCCGCCATGCCACCGTGGTGGCGGATATCGCCCTGCCGCTGATGCGCAAGATCGCCGAGGCGGAGAAGGTCAACGTGGGGCTGGCGGTCGGCGACCAGACTGCGATGGTCTACCTGGCATCGGTACGCCACAGCCGCGACAGCGTGTCGCGCACGCGGCGCGTGGCGCCTGGCACGCGCGTGCCGATGGAGCTGACGGCGATCGGCCTGGCCTATCTGGCCGCGCTGCCCGCCGGCGTGCGCGAAGACCTGGTTGGCAAGATCGCCGAGAAGGCCGGCGAGCAATGGCCAGGTTTGCGCAGGGAGGTGAGGCGGGGCATCGCGCAGGCACAGGCGCTGGGCTATTGCAGCGCCAACTACCAGCCCGGTCACCTGACCGCCGTGGGCGCGGCCTTCCGCGGGCCGGACCATCAATGGTACGGACTCAATATCAGCTTTCCGCACAAGGCCAGCGAGAAGCCGCGCGATGTCGAACGCTACGCGCCGCTGCTGCTCGGCCTGATCGCGCAGATTGTGGCGGCCTGCGGAGATGGCGCGGCCGCGTGAATGCAGCCCGGCAGGGCTCAGGCGCCGGCGTGCGGCGGCTTAAGCAGCGGCATCGGCATCAGCAGCGGCATCGGCGGCGGCAACGTTCGCCGGCTCCGGCGGGCGGTTGCGTCGTTCGGCATGGGGTTCCGGGCATCGCACAGGCGCGGTGTCCGGGCGCGGCCAACGCGGCCAACATCACGGCCCGGTGATCGGCAGGTGCCAACGGATGCGTGCTTGCGCCGCGTCGCACGCAACGGCACGCGGCTCCGTGCCGGATGGCGCTTGCATCACCATCCCTGCCCTCGCCGCCACGGCGACGGCGACGAAAATTGCATTTTTCGCAAATATCATATTCATTAGCTAGGGAAGCCAGAACGGATGAATAAACACAGGCCCCCGCTTCGCGGGCCGCCAGCATTGCCTTGCCGGGACCGGTGCGGTGCGCCGTCGCGCGCCTTTGCGCAAAGCCCGGACCTGCGGGGAGGGACCATGATCACCATCGCGCTGAAAGCTGCACCGCGCCGCGACTGCGAGGCGTTGTTCAGCAGCGGCCAGGTCAACCCCACCCGCGTTGCCCCGCTGCCAGCGCGCTCCAGGTCGCTGGTGCTGCCAGGCGATCGGCGCGATTGCGCGTAGCCGGCCAGACGCCCATGCCCCGCAACTACTCGGAACTCGAGATCGTCATCGGTACGGATAGCGATGGCAGGTACGAGGTGGAAGCGCGGCATCGCGTGCCGGAGGGCGACGCCATCACGCCGCGCGTGCCGCTGGCGCTGGCGCCGGACGCGCCTGCGCTGCGCGATGCCGATCCGCAGGTTTGCGGGCGCGCCCTCGCAGCCAGCCTGTTCGCCGACCCGGTGGTGCGCGACGCCTTCGTGGCCGCGCAAGCCGCGGCGGACGAGCGCCGCCTGGACCTGCGCGTGCGACTGCGTATCAGCGTGGAGGCGCGCGAGCTGCACGCGCTGCCCTGGGAAACCCTGTTCGACCCCGCCGGCGAGCACGCACTCTTCATCGCGCAGCGCTGCTTCTTCTCGCGCTATCTGTTCGCGCGCGAGATGCGCCTGCCCAAGCTGCGCGCCAAGAACGACGTGACGGCCGTGGTGGTGGTGGCCAATCCGAGCGGACTCGGCCCGGAACTGACGCCGATCGACGCGCCGGGCGAGGCCGCGCGGGCCGCCGCCGCGCTGGCTCCGGTGCCGGTCACGGTTCTCGCCGAACCCGGGCAGGCGTCGGTGGAGCGCTTGCTGAGCGCGCTGCGCGACGGCGTGGACGTGCTCTATCTCGTCTGCCACGGGGCGCTGGTGGACGGCGAGCCCATGTTGTGGCTCGAACGCATCGATGGCTCGCGCGACCTGGTGCCCGGCAGCGTGCTGGTCAACCGCATCGGCACCCTGGACCGCCCGCCCGGCCTGGTTGTGCTGTGCTCCTGCCAGAGCGCCGGCGCGGGCGCCGCGCGCGGCGGCAGTACACTGATGGCGCTGGGCCCGCTGCTGGCGCAGGCCGGAGTGCCGGCGGTGCTGGCCATGCAGGGCAATGTGGGCATGGCCACCATGAGTGCCTTCATGCCGGTGTTCTTCGGCGAGCTGCGCGATCACGGCGAGGTGGACCGCGCGGCCGGCGTGGCGCGCGCGGCGGTCAGCCAGTTCCCTGACTGGTGGATGCCGGCGGTGTTCACGCGGCTCGACAGCGGCCGCATCTTCTACCCGCCGGGCTTCGGTCCAGACGAAGGTGACGGCACCGATGCCTGGCACGCCGTCATCGAGAATATCCAGCATGGCGAGACCACGCCCATACTCGGCCCGGCGATGAGCGAGACGGTGTTCGGCTCGCGCCTGCAGCTGGCGCAGATGTGGGCCGAGGCCTATCACTTCCCCATGGCGGCGCACGAGCGCGATGAACTGCCGCAGGTGGCGCAATACCTGGCGGTGTCCCAGCAAGGCGTGTTTCCGCGCCGGTTGTTCTACAAGTTCGCCTACCAGCACCTGTGCCAGCAGTACCGCGACATCCTTCCGCCGGCGCTCTGCGCGCTGCGCAACGAAGACATCATCGCCCAGCTCGGCGACGTGGTCTGCGCGGTGGGACGCGCGCAGCGCCAGCAGGATGGCAATAACCCGTACCGCGCCATGGCCCGGCTCAAGCTGCCGGTCTACCTGACGACGGACCCCAGCGACCTGCTGGCCGACGCCCTGCGCGAAGGCGGCGCCGATCCCGGCATCCGGCTGTGCCGCTGGAACCGCCAGGCCGAAGCCTGCGACGACACGCTGGCCGAAGGCCGCAAGCGCGCCAATCCCAGCGCGCAGGCGCCGATGGTGCTCAAGCTGTTCGGCGATCTGCGCGAGCCCGGCTCGCTGGTGCTCACCGAGGACCAGTACTTCGACTACCTCACCAGCGTCTCGGTCAACCGCAATGCGATACCGCTTTCCGTGCGCGCACGGCTCAACGACAGCGCGCTGCTGTTCGTCGGCTTCGACGTGCAGTCGTGGGAATTCCGCATCCTGTTCCGCAGCATCCTCAACCTGGAGGGCGCGGATCTGCGCCAGGAGTACCAGCACCTGTCCGCCCAGCTCGACCCCAACAGCATCGTCGACCCGGTCAGCGCGCGGCGCTACCTGGAGCGCTACTTCCAGGACAAGGCGCGCCTGAAGCTGTACTGGGGCGACGTGGGCATGTTCACCACCGAACTGTTGCGGCGCCTGGAAGGATGAGATGGCAGCCAATCCCGCTCCCGCCAACGCCGCACCCGAGACCCCCGAGCCACGCGCCAGCGCGCGCGGGCCCTATATCGGGCCGATGCCGCTGGGCGAGACCGACCCGATCTTCGGCCGCGACGCGGAGATCGGGGAACTGCGCGACCGCCTCATCGCCGACCGCGTCGTCCTGCTGTATTCGCCCTCCGGCGCGGGCAAGAGCTCGCTGATCGAGGCCGGGCTGCGCCCGCGCCTGGCGGACCGCTTCGACGTGCTGCCGACCGCGCGCGTGAGCGTGCCGTACGAGGGCGAGAACCGCTACGTCACCAGCGTGCTGCACTGCTGGGCCGCGCGCAGCGAACTCAGGCCGCGCCCGGACGATACGCTGCTGTCCTGCCTGGCGCGCCTGGAAGACCAGAGCACGGGCGGCCGCACGCGGCGGCTGCTGATCGTGCTCGACCAGTTCGAGGAGATCTTCACGCTCGACAGTACCGACACCGGCGCGAAGCAGGCCTTCTTCGCGCAACTGGGCGAACTGCTGGGCCGCAGCGGCAGCCCGGTCTGGGCCCTGGTGGCGATGCGGGAGGAGTATTTTTCGTGGCTGGACGCCTACCGCGACCTGGTACCGACGCGCCTCACGAACACCATGCGCATCGACTTGCTGTCGAGGGAGCAGGCGCTGGAAGCCCTGCGCGGCCCGGCTATGGCGGCCGGCGTGGACTTCCGCGAAGACGCCGCGCGCCGGCTCGTGAAGGACCTCGCCCAGGTGCGCACGCGCGACGCCGCCGGCCAGGTCAGCCTGCGCGAGGGGCGCTTCGTCGAGCCCGTGCAGTTGCAGGTGGTTGCCCTGAGCCTGTGGCAGGCGTGCTTCGGGCCGGACGGGCCGCCCGCGGGCGGGGGCACCATCACGCTCGAGCAGGTGCAGCAGCTCGATACCAGCGCGGCGCTCGCCTCCTACTGCAATATGACGCTGGACGCGGCCAGCGGCACGCGGCTGCGCCAGCGCGTGGTGCGCGACTGGATCGAAAACAGCCTGATCACCGCCAACAATATGCGTGCCCAGGCAACGCTCGATGCAGGCTTGCGCAACTCCCCCACCGCGGCCGAGCTCGACATCCTGCAGCAATATCACCTGGTGCGCGCACAGAGCCGCCAGGACGCACAATGGCTCGAACTGGCGCACGACCGGCTGATCGAGCCGGTCCGCGCCAGCAATGCGCAGTGGCGCACCCAGTACCTGCCGCACTGGAAGCAGCTGGCGCGGGCGTGGGCGCTGTCGGGCGAGAACCCGGGCGTGTTCGGCAAGCTCACCTCCACCGAGGAACTCGACGACACCCTGCTCGAAGCGGAAGACCGGCACAGCGAAGCAGAGAACCGCTTCCTGGCCGCCTACCAGCGCCATCGCGCCGAGTGCGAGCGCGCCCGGCGCTGGCACATCTTCGGCTACTCGCTGGCGGGCGCCACGCTGCTGTTCCTCATCGTGGTGGTGGTGCTGGCGTGGCAGTTGCGCACGACCAAGCAGGACCTCGCCATGCAGAACGCCTTGTTCTCCCTGCTCAGCTCGCGACCGGCGCCGGACGCCGCGCTGCTGGCCGCGGTCGAAGGCACGCGCGGCCAACACAGCCATAAGCGTCCGGAAGCCTTCGATTTCCGGCGCTCGCTGGTCGGCACGATGAACCGCGCCCGCCATATCGAGACCTACCTCGCGCGCGCGGACCAGCAGATGCTGGCGGTGCAGGCCGATGCCGGCTATCGGGTCAGCGCGCGCCTGGGCGGTGGCCACTGGATCGTGGATATCACCGGGCTCGGTCCCGGCGGGCATACCGTGCGGCTCGACGAGACCGCGCTGCGCAACCAGCATCCCGAGGGCGTGCGCGTGGTCGCGCTGACGGGGGCCGGCACGCTGGCCACCGGCGGGCAGGACGGCAGCGTGGCGCTGTGGAATATCGCCCAGCCGGCACGCGCGACGGTACTGTCGCTGCCGGCGGGGGCCAGGCGCGAAGGCGGATGGGGTCCGGTCTCCGCGCTGTCCGGCGACGGCCAGCGGCTGGTGGCGGGCTACGACCGCGGCCGCATTGCGGTGTGGGATCTCACCAAGGCCGGGGACACCTGGCGCAGCCCGATTGCAAGCGGGCGCGCGCACGCGCTGCGCGTCACCGACGTTGCGCTGTTCGGCCAGGGCCGGCAGCTTGCCACGGCGGGGCGCGATGGCAAGGCCAGGCTGTGGCGCCTGCCGGATGATGCGCAGGCAGCGCCGGCGGTGCTGGGCACACCCGAGCAGGAGCTGGCCGCGCCGGCCGACAACACCGACTGGTTCGCCGGCTACCACAGCATCGCCGTCAGTCCGGACGGCAGCCTTGCCGTGGCCGGCACGCGCGGCGGCCGCATCAGCGTGTGGCGCACCGCCGATGGCACGCTGTGGCCGCGTGCGCTGCTGGGCCACGACGACGCCGTGGTGCAGCTGGTGTTTACCGACGACGGGCAATTGCTCTCGGGCGGCTGGGACGGCCGCGTGATCCGCTGGCGGCTCGAACCTGAGCGCATGCAATTCACGCGCAACGAGCTGCTCGACCTGCCAAGCCAGATCACCGGACTCGCGCTGGCGGGCAAGGACCAGCGCCTCCTGGCATCGACCGATCAAGGCGAACTGCTGCAGATGCGCTTCGACGCGCCGCGGCACCCGATGGCTACCATCGTTTCGCGCGGGCAGGACAGCGCGCCCCCGCTGCTGCTGGCGCTGGCCGGCATCGCCCCGCCTCTGGTTGCCGCGACCGAGAACGGCAAGCTCGTCCTGCTCCAGACCGAGGCGGGCAAGCCGGCCAGCAGGCGGCCCGTCGCCCTGCCGGCCGCCCCCGTGCGGGCGCTGGACTGGGCACGCGGCGCGCGGCGTCTTGCGGTGGCCGATGACAACGGCCAGATCTGGCTGCTCGCGGCCGACGGCAGCGGCAAGGCCATCCTGCCCGGCGTCATGGCCGGTGCCGGCGCCCGCCTGACACTCAGCGAGGACGGCCGCCTGCTGGCAATCCGCTCTGGCGAACCGGCCGAGGACCGTCGCCTCGAACTCTGGCGCCTGGCGCCCGATGCCGGCGCGGCCGCGCCGGCAGGATCTGGCTCTACCGCCACCCCAGCCGCGCCATCGACCGCCGCCGACGCCGCCACCTGCCGCATCCCGCTGCCCGATCCGCTCGTGCACGCCGCCTATGCCACCTTCAGGCCGGGAACGGCCGAGCTGGCCGTGGCCGAGGACGACAAGATCAGCCTGTGGCGGATCGGCCCACCCGGCGCCGATTGCCTGGATACCAAAGCGATCCTGGTCCAGCGCTTCGAGGCGTTGCCGCGCGGCCAGATCACCAGCCTTGCCTTCGACGCGCGCGGCGCCACGCTGGTGGCCGGCAACTATCTCGGCAAGGTGTACCGGCTGGCGCTGCCCAAGGCTGCCGCGGCCTTGCCGCCGCCGGCGCAGGCCGCACCCATCATCCTCAAGCAGGATGCGGCAGGCGTCATTACCGCGCTGGCCGTGCCCGACGCGCCGTTTGTCGTCGCCGGGGACGACCACGGCAATCTCTTCCTGCTCGATCGCGAGACCGACCGGCCGCTGCCCATCCCGCAGACACTGTATCGCGACCAGCGGCAACCGATCGCCGCGCTCTCCGTGAGCGATGACGGGCGCTGGCTATACGCCGCGGGGACCGCGCTGGCGGCGATCTGGGACCTGGACATGGAGCAATGGCGCAGGCAAGCCTGCGCCATTGCCGGCGGCGGCTTTACCGCCAGACAGAAAGCGGATTTCTTCCCGGGCGATACACCGCAGCCAAGCGCATGCGAGCCGCGCTGAGCGCGCCGGGCACCACGGACTGGCCGGCGCATCGACAAAGATCCGCCGGCCAGGTTCTCAGACGAGGGATTTCTCATGCCAATCCAGGACATTGCCGGCAGCAGCGCCACCTACGCCCTGCTGGCGCTCGACGAGGCAGGCAACGAACGCAGCGACGACCCCGACGGCACCGGCGGATACCTGTCCGCGCGGCTGCTGGAACAATGGCAGGCCGCACCGCCTACCGATGTCTTTTTCTGGAGCCACGGCTGGCAGGGCGACCTGCCAGCGGCGCGCGCGCAGTACGACCGCTGGATCGGCGCTTTCTCGCGCAGTGTCGGCGACGAGCAGGAAATGCGCGCGCGGCATCCGGGCCTGGCCGTTGCCCACATCGGCCTGCACTGGCCCAGCCTGCCCTGGGGGGACGAGGAGATGGGCGACGGTGCCAGCTTTGCGCCGCAGGCTGGCGGCGGCCCGCAGGCAATGATCGACACCTATGCGCAGCGCCTCGGCGATACCCCGGCCGTGCGCGCCGCGCTCGCCGCCATCTTCGAAGCCGCACGCACCCAGGCCGATGCCGCCAGCCTGCCGCAGGACGCGCGCCAGGCCTACCGGCAGCTCGACCAGGCGCTTGCGCTCGGCAGCGCGGGCGTGGGCGGTGACGCCGGCTCCGACCGGCTGCCCTTCGATCCCGATGCCGCCTTCGCCGAAGCCAGCCAGCTCGGCGCCGCCTTCGGCGGTAGCGGCTTGCTGGGCGGGATCCTGGCGCCACTGCGCCAGCTGTCCTTCTGGAGCATGAAAAAACGGGGGCAGACCGTCGGCGAGCAAGGCGTGCATGCCCTGCTGAACCGCATCGAGGACGCGCTTCCGGGCGCGCGCATGCACCTGATGGGCCACAGCTTCGGCGCCGTCGTCATGTCCGCCACGCTGGGCGGCCCAGGCGGGACCGCGGCGCTGCGCCGCCCGGTGGCTTCGTGCGTGCTGGTGCAGGGCGCGATGTCGCTCTGGGCCTATGCGCCGGACATCCCGGTACGGCCAGGCACGGCTGGCTACTGCCGCCACCTGCTGGAAGATGGCAAGGTCAGCGGCCCGCTGGTGGTCACCCGCTCCCGGCATGACAGCGCGGTCGGCACCTTCTATCCGTGGGCCGCGGGCGTGGCCGGCCAGGTTGCCTTCGATCCGGCGCAGGCCTATCCCACCTTCGGGGCGATCGGCGCCTTCGGCATCCAGGGCGTGGATGGCAGCGCGGACGCGGCCATGATGCCTTACGACGGGCGCTACGACATGGCGCGCGGCAAGGTGCTCAACATCGAAGCCAGCGAATTCATCTGCCACAAGAGCGGGGTCTCGGGCGCGCACAACGATATCGACGGCCCCGAGGTGGCCCACCTGATCTGGCAGGCCGCACTGACCGGAGCGGCATCATGAGCCCGGCACCGGAACCGACGCCGGCCGGCGGCGGCGACTCCATGCCGCTCCCGCTCGGCATCCAGGCTGACACCGGGCGGCCGCTGGCGGAACTCGATGCGCAGGGCATCGAGGCCTTCGCCGCGCACGAGCAGGCCGGCCGCCGCGCGCCAGAACGGGCCGCGGAGAAGGCCCGGCAGGCCGACACCTATGCCGTCCTGGGCGACATCGACGGCGACAAGCTGGGCGAGGCCGGCTGGGGCCTGCTATTCCCCTCCGACGTCGATCCCGCGCCTTACCTGGATGCGCTGGCGCCTCTGATCGCCTGGCGGCGGCGCGAGGCGGGCGATATCACGGTGTTCCAGGGCGCCGACGGCTGCCTGCCGGGCGAGACCGCCGCGACCTGGCTGGCACGGCACAAGGTCTCGCTCAACGTGGTCGATCCCGCGCTGGGCGTGCCCTATTACCTCGTCCTGATCGGCCCCCCCGGCAAGATCTCGTTTGCCTTCCAGTACACGCTCGACCTCTACTGGGCGGTCGGCCGGCTGGACTTTCAGGAGATGGCGGATTTCCGCAGTTATGCGGACAGCGTCGTTGCCTATGAAACCGCCGCCAGCGTGGCGGCTCGCCGCAGCATCGCGCTGTTCGCCACCTGCCACGACTTCGACCGCGCCACCCAGCTGCTCACGCGGCAACTGGCCACACCGCTCGGCCAGGGCACCGCGCAGGCCAAGCCCTTGGGCGAACGCCAGGGCTTCTCGATGCAGGCGTTGCTGGGCGAAGCCGCCAGCAAAGCCGCCCTCACCGACGTCCTGCGCGGCAAAAGCCCCGGTGGCCAGCCTGCCCTGCTCTTCACCGGCTCCCATGGCATGGCCTTGCGCGCCGACGACGCGCGCCTCGCCGACACCCAGGGTGCCCTGGTCTGCCAGGACTGGCCCGGCTACGGCAAGATCGGTCCCGAGCACTGGTTCGCCGCGCAGGACGTCCCCGACGACGCGCAGTGTCACGGGCTTATCCAGTTCTGTTTTGCCTGTTTTGGCGCAGGATGCCCGGAATTCGACAATTTTAGCGGCATCTCCGCAGGCAGCGCGGGTGTTCCTGCCCGCCTCGCACCCGCCCCTTTCACCGCGCGCCTGCCGCAGCGCCTGCTCGCGCATCGCCATGGCGGCGCCCTCGCCGTGCTCGGGCATGTCGACCGGGCATGGGCCTACGGCTTCCAGTCCGAGCGTGCCGATCCGCAGACGCAGGGATTCCGCGATGTGGTCGGCAGCCTGTTGCGTGGCGAGCGTGTTGGGCAGGCCACCGATCGCTTCAATATCCGCTGGGCCGCGCTGAGCACGGAGCTGGCCGACCTGCTGCGCGACCGCTGCGCGGGGGCCGCGGTACCGGATACCGATATCGCGCTGCGATGGGTGGCGCGCGATGACGCGCGCAATTATGTGGTGCTGGGAGATCCGGCCGTGCGGCTGAGGGTACGGGATATGGCCGCGACCGGCGCACCGACGGGCTAGACGGGCATTTCGGGACCGCAACACCGCCGCCGCGGACCGGTTGCTGCAAATTGGTCGCTATAAATCAGCCGCCCCAAAAGCAAAACCCCCCAGTACTTGCGTACTGGGGGGGTTCAAGGGAGAGCCTGGCGATTACCTACTTTCACACGGGTAATCCGCACTATCATCGGCGTGGAGTCGTTTCACGGTCCTGTTCGGGATGGGAAGGGGTGGTTCCAACTCGCTATGGTCACCAGGCATAAACGGTGTGCCGYGCTGGSGTTGAGCCAGCACAGCAAATAGGGATGTAGTCAGGTTGCGAGGTATCGGCCGAGCTTTGCTAGCGGCACGCGATACGTCATACCAGGAGAAACACACTGGTTATAGGATCAAGCCTTACGGGCAATTAGTACTGGTTAGCTTAACGCATTACTGCGCTTCCACACCCAGCCTATCAACGTCCTGGTCTCGAACGACCCTTCAAGGAGGCAACGTCCTGGTCTCGAACGACCCTTCAAGGAGGTC
>NZ_JBFTND010000146.1:0-18296 GCF_056397305.1 Cupriavidus sp. 05N40 | reverse complement strand
GGCGTCGCCCGCGCCAGCCGCTCGCCGAACGCGCGCAGCGCATCCACCGGCAGGCGGGCCTGCTGGCCCAGCCCCGCGATGTACTGCATCAGCGCCGGATTGCCACAGCTATTGGCCGTGCACGACAGTCCGTCGCGGTTGACCGATGCCACGTAGCGCCGCGCCATGTCGGCGCGCTCGGCCGGCGTGAAGCGATAGCTGCCCTGCCGGTCCACTTCCAGCAGGCGCGCCAGGATGCCTTGCCGCGCGTGCGGGTTGTTGCCGGCGAAGAACTTGTCCATGCCCATGCCGAGCTTGTCTGCCACGTAGACGTCGTAGGTCCGCTGCCAGAAATCGCCGCTCATCTGTTCCGGGCTGGTGGCCTGGAAACCGTAGAGATGCTCGATCTCCTTGAACATCTCGCGCGCGCCGGCATAGCCGGAGCGCTGCATGCCTGCGATCCAGCGCGGGTTCCAGTTGCGCGCGTTGAGTTCGGTGGCCAGCCAGGTGCGCGCGTCCACGGTCTCGGCCTCGGCGGGGCGGCGCAGGTTGTGCAGCCAGAAGCGCGGTGCCTGCCCGCTGACCGCGCGCGTGGCGAGGTTGAGGCCGCCGGCGTACTGGTAGGTATCGTCGTTGTCGAGCGCGCCGTAGAGCGTGCTGGCGCGCGAGAACAACACGGCCTGGTTGGACTTGAGGTGGCTGGCCAGCGCCTGCGGCGCGGTCTCGCCCCAGCCTTCGGCGGAGAAGRCGAAGTTCATGTAGCGCAGGTATTGCTGCGCCAGCGCCTGCCCCGGCTGTGCGGCGGAACCGTTGGCGCCGGCCACGTCGCGGCTCTGCTCCACCATCTGGTTCACGCCGATGCTGTAGTTGCCCGGCCTGGCGGCGAACACGCGGGCGCGCGCCAGGCGCCCGGCCAGCGGCGGCGCCACGCCGGCGGCCAGCAGCGCGGCCTGCGCCTCGCGGTCGTGGCGGCTGACGGCGTTGTCGCCGGCGGCCGCGGCCAGGCGCGCGGCCTTGTCCAGCAGCGCCACCTTGTCGCCGAAGCCGTCGCGGTAGATGCCGGAGATGGTGAACAGCACGTTGACACGCGGGCGGCCAAGCTGCGCATCGGGAATCAGCCGCACGTCCTCGACCACGCCGCGCGCGTTCCACACCGGCTCCACGCCCATCAGGTAGAGCGCCTCGCTTTCCATCGCGCCCTGGTGGCGCTCGGTCTCGCCGTAGAACAGCACCATCGAGACCTGCTCGGGCGCCGCGCCGGTTTCGGCCTGGTAGCGCGCCAGCGTCTGCCGCGCCAGCATCTTGCCGACTTCCCACGCGGCCGGCGTGGGGATGAAGGCACCGTCGAAGGCATGCAGGTTGCGCCCGGTGGGCAGGCCCTGCGGCGTGCGCACCGGATCGCCGAGCGGCGCGGTCGGCAGGTAGCGGCCCGCGAGCACCGTCACCAGGCCGTCAAGTTCGCTCCGCGGTGAGGCGCGCAGGCCGGCCAGCCATGCGCGCGCCGCGGCCAGCGCGRCCTTTGCCTTGTCCGCCAGCGGCGGCGTCAGGTCCGCCAGATCCGGCTCGCGCCCGTCGAGCAGCGCGCCGGCCCAGTTCGCCAACGGGTCATGGCCCAGGCGTTTGCGCTCGCCGGCGTCGAACGCGCTTTCCAGCACGGTAGCCAGCGCCTGCCGCTGGAAATCCGCTGGCGGCAGTTCGCCCAGCACATGGATGCCTTGCGGCATCGGCTCGGCTTCCACCTTGTGCAGGAACCGGTGGATCACCGGCTCGACCTGTTCCCATGGCGCGGCGAGGTCCACGCCGAGCTGGCGGTCCAGGCCCAGCGCGCGGATCTGCGCCAGTGCCTGCAGGCGGTATTGTTCGGCCAGCGCGGGTGCGCTGTCGGCGGTGGCTTCCTGCTGCTCGATCACCTCGTCGAGCTTCGCCAGCGCGGCCGGCATGCCGGCGCGGGTCAGCAGCGGGGTCAGGTGGCTGACCAGCACGGCGGCGCTGCGGCGCTTGGCCTGTATGGCCTCGCCGCCGCCGTCCTGGATGTAGTAGTAGGCGTTGGGCAGGTCGCCCAGCAGCACTTCGGCGCTGTCGTCGCCGGCCTGCCCCACCTGCTTGCCGGGCAGCCATTCCAGCGTGCCGTGGCGCCCCACGTGGACCATCGCGTCGGCGCCGAAGGCGTGGCGGTACCAGAGGTAGGCGGCGATATACGAATGCGGCGGCGGGGTGACGGTGTCGTGCGAGGTGTCCATCGCGCGCGCGAAGGTGGAGCGCAGCGGTTGCGGCCCCACGAACAGGTTGCCGAAGCGCAGGCCCGGAATCACGAAATCCTGCCCGCCGCGGCCATCGTCCACCAGCATCAGCGGATTGCGCTCGGGCGGGCCCCAGGCGGCCAGCACGGACTGGCGGAACGCCGCGGGCAGCGCCTCGAACCAGCGCTTGTATTGCGCCATCGGCAGCAGCGTGACGCGTCCGCGCGCGACCATCTCGCGCAGCTCGCCCGGCGACCATTCCTCCATATTGCGGCCGTTGCGCTCCAGCAGCGCGGTCAGCTCCGCGGTATCCGGCAAGGCAGTGCCGGTCTGGTAGCCGGCCGCGCGCAGGCGCGCCATGATCTGCGCGAGCGAGGGCAGCGTGGCCAGGTAGCTGGCACCGATATTGCCGCTGCCCGGCGGGTTGTTGTAGTAGAGGATGGCGATGTGCTTGTCCGCTGCCGGCTTGTCCTGCAGCGCGATCCAGCGCCGCACGCGCGCCACCGCGGCATCGGCGCGCTCCGGCACGGCGCGGCTGGTCTTGGCGCCGTTTTCGTCTTCCAGCGTGGCGAACAGGATCGGCTCGCCGGCCCCGGCGCGCTCGGGCGTGTTGAGCAGCAGCGGCAGGCGCTCGCCGGCGATACCGCGCGCGTCGGCGCGCCAGGCGGCCTGGCTGTCGCGCGTGGCCAGCAGGTTGATGGCGTGCAGGCCGTGGCGCTCCAGCCAGGCCTTGTCCTCGGCGCGGCTGATGGTGAGGTTGAGCGTGAACAGCGCGCGCAGCGGGCTGCGCCCGTCCACCGTCAGCGCCGCATCCAGGCTGGAAAGCGGCCAGCCGAACACCGGCACGGCGCCGATGCCCTGGCTCTCCAGCGCGGCCACCAGCGCATCGATATGGGCGAGATCCTGCTGGCGGTAGTTGCTGGCGTAGAAAGCGATGCCCACCAGCGGCGCCTGGGCCGGCAGGCCGCTCGCGGTGCGATACCAAGCCAGGTATGCCGCCAGCGTGGCGAACGCCTGCGCGGCGCGCGGATGGTAGATGCCGGACGCGGGCAGCGGATGCGGCGGCGGTACGGCGATGGCATCCGTGCCGCGCACCTGGGCGATGGTCCAGGCCAGCCAGCCGGCCACGTTGTCGGCGCCGCCGGCGCTCCAGTACGCCTCGGCGGCCTGGCCACGCGGCGCGTCGAGGCTGATGCCCCACGCGGCCTCGGCGGTTGCGGCGGGCGCCGCCAGCAGCAGCGCGCCGCGCTGCCTTGCCTGGCGCATGGCCGGCGCCATCTGCCTGAGCACGGCGGCGGGCGCGAAATAGGCGTAGATGGCATCGGCGGCGGCGATCTGCGCCGCGGCGGGCGCGGTGGTGACCGCCTCCACCACCACCCTGCCCGGCCCGGCCAGTTCGCGCAGGCGCGCCTCGGCGGCGGGCAGCAGGTGGGTGTTGGTGGTGACCACCAGCACGCGCACGGGCGCGGCGGCGCTGGCGTGCCATGGCCACGCGCCCAGCCAGCAGAGCAAGGCGAGGGACATCAGCAGCCAGCGCTGCCGGGCCAGCCTCATTTGCCGGCGCCCGCCGCCGGCACGGCTTGCGCGGCGGAGGCCGGCGCGCCTTCGGGCACATAGACCACGCTGCCGTCCGGCAACCGGTAGGCCACGCCGAGGCGCGTGCCCTCGCCCGCCTTCTGCTGCGCGGACAACTTGCTGACCTTCACTTCCTTGCGGTTCTTCTCGAGCAGTTGCAGTTCGCCCGTGCGCGGATCGCGCTGGACCAGGGTGAAGCGCGCATCGGGATCGAGCAGCTGGGTCAGGCTGAAGGCTTGCGTGAGCGCCACCATCAGGCCCACCGCGAACACGATCGATGCATCGAACAGGTTGGCCACGCCGGCCAGCGGGTCTTCGCGATGCACCGAGGCAAGTTCGCCCTGGGCGCGGCGGCGGCGCACGAAGCGGCGGCGCCGGAACTGGTGTCCGTGGCCGGCGTCCATCAGCCGTGCGCCCCGGCGCCCGGCGCGGGCATGGCGCGCAGCACCAGCTCGCACAGGTTCTCCATTTCCTTCAGGTCGGCACGCGCCCAGCGCTCGCGCGTGAGCGTGAGCACATAGGCGATGCCGCCCAGCACCAGCCCGCAGACCACCGCGCCGAAACCGATCACCAGGTGGTTGACCATGCCGGCCATGTCGCCGGCCAGCAACGACTGCAGCGCCGGCCCGAGCGGGATGATGGTGCCCGCCAGCCCCAGCATGGGTGCGATGCGCACCAGCGTGCGGGTCAGGTCGAGCCGGTTGGCCACGCGCATTTCCTCGCGCTGCAGGGTCTCGTCCAGCCACAGGTCGAGATGCTCGTGCGAATCGAGGCGCGCCAGGCGGCCTTCGAGCAAACCCCAGAAGCGCGCCAGCGCGGGCGACATCGGCACCGCCTGCAATTGCGCCCGCGCGCCCTGGCGCAGGCCGCAGGCCAGCGCATTGGCCAGCGCCGGCAGGTCGCTGCGCGGCGAGGCGGCCCGGCGGCGCGACTGCACCAGCAGGCTGCCCAGGTCGGCCAGCGACAGCACGAACAGCACCAGCAAGGCCAGGGCGACCGGCCAGAAGAACGCCGTGGAAAGGCGATAGAAGATCTCGGTGACGGCGCTTTCCATCGTGAATGTCAGCTAGTTGCAGGGGCGGGTCGGCGCAGCCGCCAAAGGGAAGCGGACTGCCGTGGCGCAGCATTGTACGCGGCGGCCGACGCCGCCGCCGTGGCTTCAGGGCCAGCTGGCGCGCGCGTAGACGCCCGACAGCGCACGCACCCGCGCGGCCCGCTCGGCCACGCGCGCGTCGGTGTAGAACGGCGGATCGGCCAGCACCAGGCCGTTGTTCTTCGCTTCCTCCACCAGGATCTGCAGGTACTCCGTCATGTGCGACGCGGTGTAGTCGTTGGTATCGTGGAAGCTCACCACGATGGGCGCCACGCCGCCGGCCAGCGCCAGGCGCTGCTCGGACAGGGCCACCTTGACCTGCGCCAGCTCGCTGTTCATGTGCGAGCGCCGGCGCAGGCTGATGTGCCAGCCGTAGATCTTGCCGTCRCGCGCATTGATGTCCGACATGAGCATGCCGAGGCCGAGCTTGCGGTAGACCGCCTGCACGGCGTCGTTGTAGGCCCAGTTGGGCGGGCGCACCAGTTGCGCCGCGCCGCGGCATTGCTCGATGATGTCGGCCTCGCCGGACAGCAGCGAGGCTTCCAGTTCCTCCGGCTCCAGCCGGGTGTGCGACAGGTGCCCGATCGGCAGTCCGCTGTGTACCGCGAGCCGGTGCCCGGCCTTGCAGGTGGCATGCATCTGCGCCTTGCCCTCGTCGCCGCCGCCGCGCCGCGGGTGGGCGGTCTGCACGAAAAACAGCGCCTTGATGCCTGGCGTGACCGGGTTGTCGGCAAGCTGGCGCAGGATCAGCGGCGTGCTGCCGTCCTCGCCGGCATCGGGGCCGTCGTCGAAAGTGAGCAGGAAGCGGATCGGTGGCAGCGGGCGCGCGGCGCGCAATGCCGCCAGCTGGATGCCCGGCGCGGCAGGCTGGAATCCGGCCGGAACCGGTGCCGTGGCCGGCGATGCGGCGCACAGGCCGCTGGCCAGCATGGCGCCGGCAAAAAGACAAAAACGAGAAAAACGCATGCGTGGGGGCGCGCGGCTTCGCGCGGCGCGCCACTGTGTGCGCTACGCCGGCGTACCGTCATGAAGTTTCAGGCAAGGAACAAGGCATCCGGCCGCAGCTGCCCGCGCGTGTGCGCGAGCCGCCGCAACGGCCATCAGGGCATGGCGGACACGACGCGGCATTGTGCCATAGCCCCCCCGGGGGCCCGGCGAAGGCGCCGGGAATCCGCATCCGCAACCCCTGCCGGGCCACCGGGACGGCAATTCGCGCACGCAAAAAAGACCAGGCCACACGACATGGCCTGGTTGGCAAGACCGGCAGCGAAGCGGGCGCTGCCGACGGGTACGGGAAGCCGGCGAAAGCCTCCCCTGCATTCAGACTAGCCTCTGGCCGGCGCGGCACCGTAAACAACTGTGTCGGCATGCCGCTCGCGCGCGCAGGCCGCGGCTCAGCCGGGCCCGCCAGGCTCGGCCACCGCGTCGAAGCGATAGCCGTGCGAATACACCGAGGTCAGCCGCACGCCGTTGTGCGGGCGCAGCGCAAGCTTGATGCGCAGGCGCGACACATGGGTATCGAGCGTGCGCGAGTCGGGCCCGATCACGCGGCCCCACACGGCTTTCTCCATCATCTCGCGCGACAGCAGCCGGCCCACGTTGCGGAACAGGAACAGTGCCACGTCGAACTCGCGCGGCGACACGTCCAGCCTGGCGCCGCGCAGCGTGATGGTGCGCGCCACGGGATCCACCGCATAGCTGCCGACTTCGACCAGCTCGCTGCGCACCATCGCCTGCGGATAAGCGCGGCGCAACAGCGCGCGCATGCGCGCCACCAGTTCGGCGCGGCGGATCGGCTTGATCATGTAGTCATCCGCGCCGGCGCCCAGCGCGGCGACGATGCTCTCCTCGAGCGGCCGGCTGGTCAGGAACAGGATCGGCAGGAGGCGGCCGACGCGCTGGCGGATCCACTGCACGAGATCGAGCCCGCTGATGTCGGGCAGCTGCCAGTCGAGGATAACGAGGTCGAAGGTATGTTCGCGCAGCGCGCGCACGAAGGCGCCACCGCTGCCGTAGGTCGCGCACGCGAAGCCCGCGTCCTCCACGATCCGCCGGATCAGCTCGGCCTGGCTCTCATCGTCTTCCACCGAAGCAATTCTCATGGATCTCTCATGACCATGCCCGGAACGTTACCGTGTCCAGCCATATGCGCCGGGATGTTCGGCGAACGAGATAGGCGACTGCGATGCAAGAAAGCGCTCGCGGGCATGCTGCCGGGCCAGCATCGGACGCGACTAGCCTATCTCAGCCATGCACGGCAATTGTCACGAAATGTGACCGCGGGATTTGCATGCCGGAGCGAATGCCGGCCTGGGTGCGAAGCGCTGAGCACGGACCGGAAGACCCGGTGCCGTCAGCAGGTTTCGTCGGCGGGGTCGATCATCAGATGCAGGCGTGCGGCGAGGCCGGCGAGCCGGGCTTCATCGCTGTCGCGGATCATCCAGCCGGCGAAGGCGTCGGCCTGCGTATCCCAGCACCACAGCCTATAACCGGCCATGCGCATGGAGGCTTGCGCGATCGTCATCAGGCGAGGGATATCGTGCGCGGCCAGAAAGGCAGGCGCGAGCGGCTCGCTCACGCCCCAATCCACGCGCACGCCGACGCGCTCGCCCAGCATATGCACGCTGCGCACCAGCGCGGCCCTGTCATTCCACTCCACATAGAAGCCGGCACCGTTGCCGAGGGCTTCGCTCAGCGGCCACAGCAGCTGATGTCCGTCGCATCGCGGCCCGGCATGCGCCAGCGCACGCCGGAAAGCGATCCAGTAGCGATCCGCGGCTTCCTGGTCGTGCAGGCATACCAGCAGGATCAACTCGCGCATGGCGTCCTGCGTTTCACTCGGGAGCACAATCGTCATAAGCTTCTGGCGGGTTGGAGACGGCAGCAACGACGTGGTCACTGCCGGAACGCCACGGGCCGGCGCACTCGATATTGGCCGTGGCACTGCCCGTGATGCCGCGACGATGGATTTGGCTCGCGGCCCCCTATTCTGACAAAGGTTGTAGCGTGGCGCCACACGCACACGTGCCGCGCCGGCCGTTTCCGGCATGGCGCTAACACCCCCCCAAAAAGCGGTTGCCAAGCGCGTATCGGCTTTGTTACGCTTCGCCCCGTTATCGCTCCGGAGTCATCTCCATGGACAGTTGTTCTACCTGGCCCCTGGCCACATCCTGAACGGCTAGGCAAGTCCAGGCGTCCTTTCGCCACTGCCTCGCCGGAACCGGCCGGTAGTGGCGGTGCATTGCACGGGTTCTCCGCGCAATGCCTGCTCTCCCAGTTCATTGCAAGACCGGCGGCCACCATGCCGCGGGATGCGCTCGTGCGCGCGGGACCGCATCCCGCGCGCACGCCGCCCCGCCGTGCGCTGCCGTGCGCTGCCGTGTCGCTGCCTTGTCGCGCTCTTGTCGTCGCGGCCAATGCCGGCCACACCGGCCTGACACCTGCCCGTCGTACAAACGCAATAGCGCCAGGGCCAGGCCCAGGCACAATCATCACGAAGCGTATCGGCTTCACGTCCGGGAACATCTGCCATGCACTCCCTCCAAGCTTTCCAGAACATCAACCTCGCCTCGCTGTTGGACACCCTCGTGAGCCTGACCACGGCCTTCGTGCTGGGCACGGTGATCGGCTACGAGCGGCAACTCCGCCAGCGCACCGCCGGCCTGCGCACCAATGTGCTGGTGGCGGTGGGGGCGGCGATCTTTGTCGACATGGCCAACCGCATGGCCGGGCACGACGGCGCGGTGCGCGTGGTGGCCTACGTGGTATCCGGCATCGGCTTCCTCGGTGCCGGCGTGATCATGCGCGAGGAAGGCAATGTGCGCGGGCTCAATACCGCCGCCACGCTGTGGGGTTCGGCGGCCATCGGCGCCTGCGCCGGCGCGGACCTGATCATCGAGGCCACGGTTGGCTGCCTGTTCGTGCTGGCCGCCAACACGCTGCTGCGGCCGGTGGTCAACCGCATCAACCAGCAGCCGATGGACACCCCGGCGGTGGAAGTCACCAACACCGTCTACGTGATCGCGCCGCGCGCTTCGCAGAAGCAGGCGCTGCAACTGCTGGAGCGGACACTGGAGACAGGCAGCTACCCGATGCGCGACCTCGAAGTGCATGCCTTCGGCGATGCCGATGTGGAGATCGAGGCAGTGCTGACTTCCACCTCGGTCGACGGCGATGTGCTCGACCGCCTGATGGCGCAGCTGGCCGAGTCCGAGCATATCCACCAGGCGTTCTGGAGCCCCAGCACGACGGACTGAAGCGGCATGACCGCCTCCTGGCGCACCCCCCCGTCCGGGCAGGCGATCAACGCACAGAAAAATGGCTGGTGTTGTTGCAATGTACGAACAACATGGCATCCTTGTGCCGACCGTGGACGGCGATCCCGGCGCGGTCTCATTACATACGAGGAGCACATGAAAGTTTCGAAGTCGCCTGCCGGCCGCGCGCCGCGCCTTGCCCGCCACCTCCTGGCCACCGCCATCGCCTGCCAGGCCGTCGCCGCAGCCGTCCCCGCCATCGCCGCCGAGGCATGGCCCGCCAAGCCGATCAAGGTGATCGTGCCCTATACGCCGGGCGGTTCCACCGACACCGTCTCGCGCATCGTCTTCGAAAAGGTTGCCGAGCGCCTCAAGCAGCCGATCGTGATCGAGAACAAGCCCGGCGGCAATTCCACGCTCGGTACTTCGGTAGCGGCGCGCGCCAAGCCCGACGGCTACACCTTCCTGTCGGTGCTGGCCGCCTATTCGGCCAACCCGAGCCTGTATTCGCACCTGCAGTACAAGCCGCGCGACCTGACCCCGGTAGCGCTGATGGCGGACCTGCCGCTGTTCCTGTTTTCCAGCAAGTCCGTGCCCGCCACCACGGTCGCCCAGCTGGTTGAATACGGCCACAGGAACCCGGGCAAGCTGAACTTCGGCTCCAGCGGCACCGGCTCGAGCGCCCACCTGGTCGGCACCAAGTTCGGCATGGTCAGCAAGATGGAGATGACGCATATCCCGTACAACGGCAGCGCGCCCATCCTGACCGACCTGATGTCGGGCAATGTGTCGATGGTGTTCGACCCGCTGCTGGTGCCGATGCCGCAGGCCAAGGCAGGCAAGATCAATGTGCTGGCGGTGGCGTCGGCCAAGCGCTGGCCGGGCGAGCCCAATATCCCGACCATGGAAGAAGCCGGCTTTCCCGGTTTCGTGATGAGCTCCTGGGCCGGGCTGATGGCGCCTGCCGGCACGCCGCAGCCGGTCATCGACCGCATGTCGAAGGAAATCGCCGAGGCGGTGCGCTCGCCCGACGTGCAGAAGAAGCTGGAGAACCTGGGCTTTATCGGCGTGGGCAGCACGCCGGATGAGTTCCGCAAGCTGATCGACCGCGATTCGGCGCGGTACGCCGAAATCATCAAGGCCGCGAAGATCTCGCTCGACTAAGCCCGGCCGCGGCGGCCGCGCCGATGCCGGCCGCCGCCCGCCCCTGCCTCCCTCCCGCCTCCCAGCCCCGTCGCGGGCAACCGGCCCGCCCCGCGGGCCGCCCCCCTCCCCCCCGCTTTTCCTTCCAGTCCGGCGCATTGCCGTTCCGGCGGCAAACCCGTGCCCGGACCGCGCGGTGCTTGCGCCAAAGGCGCCTTGACAACCATCCCCGGCACTCCTATTCTCTCGTTTAAATTCCTTAAGTAAGATCGTTGTTCTGTTGTATAGAACGTAAAATCTGGAGGCAAGGTGGGAATGACGGCCTCCGTGCCGCTGCCACACCCCCTCCACGAGCCATCGAGACGCCATCCCAGACGCAATCGCCGGCCCGCCGCATGCGCCCGCCCTTCCGACCGGGGCGCGGCCCGGAGGCGCCGCCTTGCAACACCCATAGACGGAGACCCAATGAAGCGCTTTCCCTCCCCCATCCGCGCCCTGCTGATGCTTGCCGTGCCCGCGACGCTGCTCGCCGCCGCCCTGCCTGCCGCCGCCGACACCTACCCCAGCCAGCCGGTGCGGCTGGTGGTGCCCTTCCCGCCGGCCGGTGGCACCGATGTCATGGCGCGCCTGGTGTTCAACAAGGTGGGCATGAGCACGCACTGGAACGTGGTGGTGGAAAACCGCGCCGGCGCGGGCGGCAATATCGGCATGGACGCCGTGGCCAAGGCGCGCCCGGACGGCTATACCCTGGGCATGGGCCAGACCGCCAACCTGGCGATCAACCCCACGCTGTATCCCAAGATGCCGTATGACGCGGTCAAGGACTTCACCCCGGTGGCACTGGTTTCCGCCCAGCCGCTGGTGCTGATCGTGCGCAAGGACGCGCCATACAAGAACCTGGCCGACCTCGTCGCCGCGGGCAAGGCCAGGCAGCTGTCGATGGCCTCGGCCGGCACCGGCACCGTGGGCCACCTGACCGGCGAGATGTTCGCGCGCCGCACCGGCATCAAGATGCTGCATGTGCCGTACAAGGGCGCCTCGCCGGCGCTGACCGACCTGCTGGGCGGCCAGACCGATTTCTACTTCGCCACGCCGCCGATCGCGCTGCCGATGATCAAGGCCGGCAAGCTGCGCGCGCTGGCGGTGACCTCGTCCAAGCGCCTGCCGCTGGTGGCCGACGTGCCCACCGTGATCGAAGGCGGCTACGCCGGCTTCCAGGCCGAAGACTGGAAGGCGCTGGTGGCGCCCGCCGGTACGCCGGCCGACGTGATCAAGCGCGTCAACGAGGAAATCAACAAGGCCATCGCCCAGCCCGATACCATCGCCAAGATGCGCGAGGAAGGCAGCGAGCCGCGCGGCGGCACCCCCGCCGAACTGGCTGCCTTCATCAAGGCCGAGAACACCCGCTGGGGCACCATCGTGCGCCAGTCGGGCGCCAAGGTAGAGTAAGAGGGGCGATTGCGCCGCCGTGCGCGGCGGCTCGCAGCCCCCGGCTCCCTTTTGCTTCAACGAGATCACGCACCATGCAAAAACCGCTACGCCATATCCGCGTGCTCGACCTCACCAATGTGCTGGCCGGGCCGTTCTGCTGTCACCAACTGGCCCATATGGGCGCCGAGGTCATCAAGGTGGAAACACCGGGCACCGGCGACCTGGCGCGCCAGCTCGGCGCGGATGCCGAACTCAACCGCCGGCTGATGGGCGTGTCCTTCCTGGCGCAGAACCCGGGCAAGCGCTCCATCACCGTCAATCTCAAGCATGCGCGCGGCAAGGAAGTGTTCCGCAAGCTGGTGGCCAGCGCCGACGTGCTGGTGGAGAACTTCCGCCCCGGCGTGATGGAACGCCTGGGCCTGGGCTTCGAGGCGCTCAAGCAGGTCAACCCGAAGCTGATCTACTGCGGCATCTCCGGCTTCGGCCAGGACGGCCCGCTGTCCGACCTGCCGGCCTATGACCAGATCATCCAGGGCATGTCCGGGGTGATGAGCATCACCGGCGATCCGCAGACCGCGCCCTACCGCGTGGGCTACCCGGTCTCCGACACCATCGGCGGCATCACCGCGGCCTTTGCCGTGGCCGCCGCGCTGGCGGACCACCAGCGCACCGAGGGCTATTTCATCGATGTGTCCATGCTGGAGGCCACCCTCGCCACCATGGGCTGGGTGGTGTCCAACTACCTGATCGCCGGCAAGACCCCGTCCCCCATGGGCAACGAGAACATGACGGCGAGCCCGTCCGGCGCCTTCCATACCGGCGCGGGGCTGCTCAATATCGCCGCCAACAAGCAGGAACAGTTCGAGGCGGTGTGCCGCGTAGTGGGCCGCCCCGAGCTCGCCACCGATGCGCGCTTTGCCGAGCGCCAGTCGCGCCTGGCCAACCGCGCGGCGCTGACGCGCGAGCTGGAAGCCGAGCTGGCGAAGAAATCCGCCGACGAATGGTGGGCGCTGCTCAACGAAGCCGGCGTGCCCGCCGGCCCGGTCTACAGCGTGCCGCAGACGCTGGACCACCCGCAGATCAGCGGGCGCGGCATGATCGGCGACTTTGCCGACGTCCCCGGCGTGGGCCGCGACATCCGCCTGGTGCGCACCGGCTTCAAACTCAACGGCGAAGCGCCCTCGGTGGATACGCCGCCGCCGGAGCTCGGCCAGCACACCCGCGAGATCCTCGCCCAGCTGGGCTATGGCGAGGCCGATATCGAAACCCTGCAACAGGAGCGCGCAGTATGAGCGACCCCATCAAGCAAGCTGCCGGCGACACCGGCGATCAGGCCGGCATCAACGAAGGCCAGCGCCTGTCCCAGGACTGGTGGCGCACCGAGATCATCGACATGCAGCCCGGCGAGATCCGCTACCGCGGCTACCCCATCGAGCAGCTGATCGGGCAGGTCTCGTTCGCGCAGATGATCTGGCTGATGCTGCGCGGCGAGCTGCCAAGCCGCAAGCAGGGCGAGCTGCTGGATGCCGCGCTGATGTCCGCGGTGGACCACGGCCCGCAGGCGCCCAGCATCGCCATCGCGCGCATGGCCGCCACCTGCGGCGTGGGCCTGAACAATGCGATGGCCTCGGCCGTCAACGTGCTCGGCGACGTGCACGGCGGCGCCGGCGAGCAGGCGGTGGAGCTGTACCAGGACGTGGCGCGGCGCATCGACGGCGGCCTGCCCCAGGCCGAAGCGGTCAAGGCGGCGCTGGCCGACTACCGCGACGCGCACGGCAAGTTCGTCTCGGGCTTCGGCCACCGCTTCCATCCGCTCGATCCGCGCGCGCCGCGCCTGCTGGCCCTGGTGGACCAGGCCGCGCAAGACGGTGTGGTGCCGGGGCGCTTCGCGACCATCGCGCGCGCGGTGGAGGCCGAGCTCGGCGCGGGCCGCAGCAAGCCCATCCCCATGAACATCGACGGCGCCACCGCGGTCATCTACGCCGAGCTGGGCTTCCCGGCGCCGCTGGCGCGCGGGCTGTTCTGCCTGTCCCGCTCGGTGGGCATCCTGGCGCATGCATGGGAGCAGACCCAGCAAGGCGGGCGCAACAAAGGCCCGATCCCGCGCCAGTACATCTGGACCTATGACGGGCACCCGCAACGGGATGTACCGCCGAGGCAGGACTGACTGCGGGTGAGCGCCTGGCGCCTAGCGGCTCGGCACGGGGGAGGAATCGCCCACGTCGCCGGGCACCGGGCGCGTGACCGGCGCCATCCACGACGCCAGCGCGTAGCGATCGCGGCCGAATTCCTTGGCCGCGTACAGCGCACGGTCGGCCGCCGCGAACAAGGCGCGCCACAGGCCTTCCACGCCCGCCGCCCCGCCGCGCAGTTCGGCCACGCCGATGCTGACGCTGGCGAACGCGGCTGGCGCGCCGGGCAAGGGAATCGTGCGGACTTTCTTCAGGATGCGGTTGGCCAGCGCGGTGGCCTGGCTTTCATCGGTATGCGGGCAGAGGATGCAGAATTCCTCCCCGCCGTAGCGGCCGGCCACATCGGAGGCGCGCCGCGAGTTGTCGATGGCCTCGGCGATCAGCTTTAGCACGGTATCGCCTGCGTGGTGGCCGTTGCGGTCGTTGACCTGCTTGAAGTGGTCCACATCGATCACCAGGCAGGACAAGGGCTGGCCGTGCCGCTCCCATGCCGCCACCAGGCTGGTGGCCGCCTTGTCGAGCGCGCCCCGGTTGAACAGCCGTGTCAGCGCGTCGAGCCGGGCGCCGTTCTCGTTGACGGCAATGACCTGCTCCATCGCCATCAGCGTGAAGCCGAACAAGCCCAGCAGGGTTGCCACCATGGGCGAGAGCAGCAGCATGGCGCTGGCATTGCTGGCGTAGAACGGACCGGAAAACACCATGCCGCCCAGTCCGGCGGCAAGGCCGGTCAGCTGGGTCACCAGGTGGATCAGGGTGGCCACCAGCACCAGTGGCGTGCCGACACTGCGGCGCCCGCCATGGGAATGCAACAAGGTGATTGCCGTCAGCGTCGCCACCAGGGCCAGGCAGCCATAGCCAATCACATGCAGGCGCGCATAGCTGTTGGCCATGCCGGCGGCACCGAGCAGGGCCAGTCCGGCCAGCGACACGCCCAGCGCCAGCGTGCGGTCCCACGACACCAGCCCGTAGTAGACGCGCACGCCGCGATAGATCAGCAGCCGCCCGGCAATAAAGACGGCCGCGCCGCCGGCGCTCACATAGACTTGCCGGTCCGAGGCATTGAGGGCCAGCACCAGCCCGGCGGCGGACAGCAGCAGGTGCCCTGCCGCCCACAGCCGCCCGGCCTCGCTCGGCCGCAGCGCGACCAGCAGGCCCAGCGATATGGCCAGTGTGCTGGCGTACACCACCACCATGACAACAACTACCGCTTGCTGGTCTAACTGCACGGGAGTCCTTTGAAGATGCCGTGTTGCCGTTGACGTTGACGACGTTGGCAGCGCTCCCGTCACGGCGGGCGCAGTCCCGGCTGCGTGGGCCAACTTCGCAAACGCGCATGATAACGTTACCGGCCCTTAGCTGGCACCCCCGACAAGCCGGGCATGGGATGATTCCGACATCGATATTGACCCGCCGCAAACCGGCGGCTGTCCGCCAGCGTCCTAGGGGTTGACCCGGATGGCCCCCCGCGAGCGGATCCTGCGAAGCCCCGGATTCCGTCAGGCAGCCGGGCGCATGCCGCGCTCAGACGGCATAGGGAAAGGTGCCGCCCAGCGCGAGCGTCAGGTCGCGTGCGGCAAGCAACACATGCGGGCGGAAACCCTCGTCGAAGCGCGGCGTCGGGCAGGTCAGGGTCAGCGCGCCCTTCAGTTCGCCGTCCGGCCCGAACACCGGCGAGGAGACGCCGGCGATATCCGCCACGCGGTCACCGACCATCGCGGCCACGCCTTCGTCGCGGATCTTCTGGTAAAGCTCGCCGCGCGCGCCGCTGAACGCGCGCAGCACACGCCCGCCGGCGCCGCGGTTGCGCGGCAGCAGGTCGCCCGCCTTGGCATGATCGCGCACCGGCTGCGGCGAATCGATACGGTACAGGCAGAGACGATGCTCGCCCTGATCGATATGGAAGGCCGCGCTTTCGCGCGTGGCCTGCACCAGCTGGCGCAGTACGGGCATCACCACCAGCTCCAGCGAAAACGAAGCGGAATAGACCGCGTGCAGGCGCGCGACCTCGGGCCCCAGGCCATAGCGGCCATCGCTCTGGCGCTGCACCAGGCGGGCATGCTCGAGCGAGGCCAGCAGGCGCAGCAGCGTGCTCTTGTACAGGCCCGAGCGCTGCGCCAGCTCGACCAGGCTTAGCGTGGTGTCGCCCAGCCGGAAGGCGGACAACACGAACAAGGCGCGGTCCACGGCGACGGCACCGCCCTCGGCGGCATGCTTGTCGGCTTCGGAGAGTTGGGCGGCTTTACGGGGCATCGGTCGGACAGTGGGCAGGGAGGAAGCAGGGAAGAAGCAGGAAGGAAAGCTGGCGCCAGGGACCGGATGGCACTGGCCCTTTTTGCATTGCGGTTCCACGGTATAGAACGGCATTGCTATTGTCAATGCGGCCATGCCGGCCGTTGCGCGCCGGCGGACCTCTCTTTTGTTGCGGATGCACATGACGGCAAGCCCGCCGCCCCGCCCTTGCATTGTCCCCTGAGTGATCTAGAGTGATGTGATGCATCAATTCGCCCCGGCCGCGGGGGCCAGCCAGGCCACGGTGTGTACGCGATGCACTACGTCTCGACGGAGTGATCCAGCAATGGTTGGATTGAACGCACTGATCCGGGCTCGCCTTCAGCTTGCGCAAATCAAAGTCCTCCACCTCCTCCGCCATGCCAGCCGCGCCTGCCCCGCCAGAGCCAGCGGCAGTATCCGGCAGTACGACATTCCTGGCGCCGCCCGCTCGCCGCGCCTGCCGCGCAGCCATCGGCGGCGCATGGGCCTGGGCCGCGAACCCTAGTCAGAGGCCGCCTTTCCAGGCCCGCTTCCGAACCCGCTTCGGAGCCCGCTTCGGAGCCCGCTCCCGGCGAAGACGACCGACAACACCGGCAACCGCCTGCGAGCGGATGCCCGGCGCCGCCGGTTGCCGCCTGGACGACTGTCGCGCGGCCGATCCGGCCGCCCGGCCACCGCCGTGGCTCTTGCCTGCCGATGCCCGGACGCTGGCGCACGTGGGTCCTCATTCTGCCAGCCGACCCCAGCCAACCCTAACGAACCCGAGGTTTCCTCATGCGCAACGAGCGGATTCCATTTCGTTATCCCGGCGCTGCGGCGATTGCCGCCCTCATTGCGGCATGCGGGCAGAAGCCGGCGGCGCCGCCGCCGCCGCCGCTCGAGGTGGGCGTGGTGACGGTCAGGACCAGCACCGTGCCCGTGACGGTGGAACTGCCCGGGCGCACGAGCGCCTTCCTGGTGGCGCAGGTGCGCGCGCGCGTGGACGGCATCGTGCTGCGGCGCGAGTTCACCGAAGGCGCCGACGTCAAGGCCGGCGAACGCCTCTACAAGATCGATCCGGCCCCCTATATCGCCACACTCAACAATGCCAAGGCCGCGCTCGCCAAGGCCCAGGCCAACGTCGCCACGCAGAACGCGCTGGCCAGCCGCTACAAGGTGCTGGTGGCCGCCAACGCGGTCAGCAGGCAGGACTATGACAACGCCGTGGCCGCGCTGGGCCAGGCCGTGGCCGACGTGGCCGCCGGCAAGGCCAGCGTGGAGACCGCCCAGATCAACCTCGGCTATACCGACGTGATCTCGCCCATCACCGGCCGCAGCGGCCTCTCGCAGGTCACGCCGGGTGCCTACGTGCAGGCCAGCCAGGCAACCCTGCTCACCACCGTGCAGCAGCTCGACCCGGTCTACGTCAACCTGACGCAATCGAGCGTGGAAGGCCTGCGGCTGCGCCGCCAGATCCAGGAAGGCAAGCTGCAGACCAGCGGCATCCACGCCGCCAAGGTCACGCTTCTGCTGGAGGACGGCCGGACCTACTCCGAGCCCGGCCGGCTCCAGTTCTCCGACGTAAGCGTGGACCAGACCACGGGGTCGGTCACGGTGCGCGCGATCTTCCCCAACAAGGACCGGGTGCTGCTGCCGGGCATGTTCGTGCGCGCGCGCATCGACGAAGGCGTCAACGACAGGGCCATGGTGGTGCCGCAGATCGGCATCACCCACGACCAGAAGGGCCAGCCCGTGGCGCTTGTCATCGGCCCCGACAACAAGGTGGCGCTGCGCCAGCTCGTCACCGCCGGCACCTACGGCAATGGCTGGGTGGTGGAAAGCGGCCTGCAGCCGGGCGACCGGGTGATCGTCAACGGCGTGGAGAAAGCCAAGCCGGGCGCGACCGTGAAGCCGGTCGAGACCAAGGTGCCCGCGCCAGCGGCCTCGGACGCACAGGCGCAGCCACCGCAGGCACCGCAGCCAACTCAGGCACCGGCCTCCGCGCCGCCGGCCCCGCCCGCCTCCGCGCCGGCACCTGCCGCGGCATCCGCGCCCGCCGCGCAATAAAAGGGAGCCGGCGCCATGGCAAAGTTCTTCATCGACCGGCCGATCTTCGCCTGGGTGATCGCCATCATCC
>NZ_JBFTND010000145.1:0-18438 GCF_056397305.1 Cupriavidus sp. 05N40 | reverse complement strand
CCCTCGATCTACCGCAAGCAGACCCCCACCCTGCGCGACAAGTACAACTTCACCGACGAAGAAGTCGAGTTCTTCGACCTGCATATCGTCTCCGACGAAATCCACGGCGAGCGCGGCTACCAGATCGTGCTCGAACACGCCGACACGCCCGAGCTCCAGCAGCGCTGCCTGAAGATCTGCGAGATCGGCGCACAGATGCGCCTGCTCTATACCACCGCCCTCTATCACGACTACGTCGCGCAGGAAATCCCGCTGCCCGAACTCGAACTCGCCGCTTGAGGCCAGCAGGGTAAGGCAGGGCGGCCAGGACACGGCTGCATTGGCATCGACGGCCCCGCGCGGGGCCTGACCGGACGAAAGGCTTGTACATCATGGCAGTAGCAAAGACAGACGAATTCGCCAACCACATCAATGGCGAATGGACCAAGAGCGCCAGCGGGCGAACCTTCGACAACGTCAACCCGGCGGACACGGGCGATATCGTCGGCCGGTTCCAGGCCTCGACGGCGGACGACGCCCAGGCCGCGGTAGCCGCGGCCGCGGCGGCGTTCGAGGCGTGGAAGAAGACCCCGATCACCAAGCGCGCCAAGATCCTCAATGGCGCGGCCGATTACCTGGAAGCGCACGCCGACCAGATCGCCGAGGAACTTACGCGCGAGGAAGGCAAGGCGCTCAACCTGAGCAAGGACGAAATCCTGCGCTCGGCGCAGACCATCCGCTTCTATGCCGTGGAAGGGCAGTCGTTCTCGGGCGAGACCTATCCGCAGGACGATCCGGACATGCTGGTCTACAGCCAGCGCGAGCCACTCGGCGTGGTGACGGTGATCTCGCCGTGGAACTTCCCGGTCTCGATCCCCGCGCGCAAGATCGCGCCAGCACTGATCGCCGGTAACACGGTGGTATTCAAGCCCTCGTCGGACGCACCGCTGAGCGGCTACCGGCTGGCGCAGGCGTTTATCGAGGCCGGCCTCCCGAAGGGTGTGCTCAACTTCATCACCGGCCGCGCCGGCGACGTGGGCGCTGCCATCACCGAAGCGCCGGCAGTGCGCGCGATTTCCTTCACGGGATCCACGGCGGCGGGGCAGCATATCCATCGCTCGGTGTCGCTGAGCACGCGCACGCAGATGGAACTCGGCGGCAAGAACCCGCTGATCGTGATGGAAGACGCCGACCTGGACCGCGCGGTGGACCTCACCATCAAGGGCGGCTTCTCGCTGAGCGGCCAGGCCTGCACCGGCACCAGCCGCGTGCTGGTGATGGCATCGGTCAAGGCCGCCTATACCGAGAAGCTGCTGGCCAAGGTCAGGACGCTCAAGATCGGCAGCGGCATGACCCCGGGCATGGACGTCGGCCCGCTGGCCACGCGCAAGCAGCTCGAGACCGTGCTGGGCTATGTCGAGACCGGCAAGGCCGAGGCCACGCACCTGTGCGGCGGCGAGCGCCTGAGCGGCGGCGAATATGACAAGGGCTTCTACGTCGCGCCGGCCATCTTCACCGACGTCACCCAGCAGATGCGCATCGCCCGCGAGGAAATCTTCGGCCCGGTGATCGCCATCATCGAGGTGAGCAGCTACGCGGACGCCATCGCCAAGGCCAACGACACCGAGTACGGCCTGTCCGCCGCCATCGTGACCAGCAATCCGCGCTATGCGCACGATTTCGCCAACGACATCCAGTCGGGCACCGTCAAGATCAACCGCACCACCACCGGCAACCTGATCAATGCGCCGTTCGGCGGGCTCAAGCAGTCCAGCACCTCCACCTTCCGCGAGTCGGGCCGGGCGGGGCTGGAGTTCTATACGCAGATCAAGACCGTGTACCGCGGTTGCTGAGGCATTGCCGAGACAGCAGCGGACCAAATCCATCAAGAAAGAAAGCAGGAGCAGGACATGAGAAAAGCCATCAAGCTGGAACTGAAGGAAGCCCGTCACATGGTGGCGGCCGCGATCCGCAAGTCGGAGGAAATCGGCGTGCTGGAATCGATCTGCGTGGTCGACGACGGCGGTTACCCGCTGGCGCTCGAGCGCATGGACGGCGCCCGCATCACCGGTCCGCAGATCGCCTGGAACAAGGCCTTCACCGCCGCCGGCCACAAGCGCTCCACCCACCTGTTCAACCAGGCGCCCAACGGCCCCGCGCTGCCGGGCAATGAAGCCTTCGGCATCCAGTGGAGCTTCGAGGGCAAGTTCGCGGTGTTCGTGGGCGGCTTCCCGATCGTGGTCAACGGCGAGGTGATCGGCGGCATCGGCCTGAGCGGCGGCAACGGCGAGCAGGACACCGCATGCGGCGTGGCCGCCTTGCAGGCGCTGCAGGAACTGCTGGCCGGCGACGACCTCAAGGTGCTGGTCGAAGCCGACATCAAGAAGTAACCAAGAAGAAGGGCGCGCGTGCCGCGCGCCTTCGCCTTTCACGCATTGCCGAGTCAGCCATGTCTTACCGTATCCATCTCATCGAATCCCAGCAATCGTTCGAAGTCGGCGCCGACGAATCGGTGCTCGACGGCGCCTTGCGCGCCAACGTGCAAATGGCCCACGACTGCCGCTTCGGCGGTTGCGCCACGTGCCGCGTCAGGCTGGTGGAAGGCACGGTGGCCTATGAGGAATACCCCATGAGCCTGACGCCGGAAGAAGAGGGCGAAGGTTTCGCGCTGGCCTGCCAGGCGCGGCCCACCAGCGACCTCGTGATCAGCACCGCGCGCCCCGGCGAGCCTTGCGCAGAACCGGCGCGGCACACCGCGGTGATCCGCAGGATCGAGCCGCTGTGCGCCGACGTGGTGCACCTGACGCTGGAACTGCCGCAGGCCGAGGCCCTTGATTACCGTCCGGGCCAGTACCTGAAGATCTTCACCGGCGACGGCGTGGCGCGCAGCTTCTCGATGGCATCGGTACCCAGGGACCGCACCGTGGACCTGCACGTGCGCCGCATCCCAGGCGGCTACTTCACCGAACGCCTGCTGTCCGGCCTGCGCTCCGACGACCATCTCGACGTGGAACTGCCGCTGGGCGGCTTCTACTTCCGCAAGGACGACTATCGCCCGCTGGTGATGGTGGCCACGGGCACCGGCCTGGCGCCGATCAAGAGCATTCTCGAATCGCTGATGGACGACCCGGACTGCCCGCCCGTGTCGCTCTACTGGGGCATGCGCACCGAGGCCGATCTCTACCTGCACGAAGAGATCCAGCAATGGGGCGCGCGCCTGTACGACTTCCAGTACGTGCCGGTGTTGTCGCGTGCCGGCGAGGGCTGGAGCGGGCGCCGCGGCCACGTGCAGCACGCGGTGGCCGAGGACTTGCCCGATCTCTCGGAACACGCCATCTACCTGTGCGGCTCGCCGGACATGATCCGCGATGCGCGCGAGACCTTCATGGGCCTGGGCGCCAGCGGCGCGCACATCTACGCGGACAGCTTCACCTTCCAGCGCACCTGACATGGACCATTCCGACGGCAGCCTCGGCGCGCGCCATTCGCCGCTGTTCGCGCAGGTGACGGACACCCTGCGCCAGCGCATCGTGGGCGGCGTCTACCGGCAGGGCGACCGGCTGGTGGAGCACGCGCTGTCGGAGGAACTCGGTGTGTCGCGCGTGCCGGTGCGCGAGGCGTTGCGCGCGCTGGCGACCGAAGGGCTGGTGCGCATCGAGCCGCGCCGCGGCGCCTCGGTGGCGCGCCTGTCGGAGCATATGGCCCGCGAGATGGTGGAAGTGCGCGCCACGCTGGAGGGTCTCAATGCCAAGCTGGCCGCGCAGCGGCGCGATCCGCACCTGGTGACGGAGTTGCAGGAAGTACTGCGCCAGGGCGCCGCGGCAGCGCGCGGCGCAGAAGAAGAGCGCCTGCTGGAGCTCAATTTCCGCTTTCACGAAGTGCTGGGCACCATTGCCGCCAACAGTGTGCTGCAGGACATGATGCGCTCGCTGCGCGAGCGTACCGGGCTGGTGTTCGCGCCGGCCCACCGCCTGCGCGCGCAGCAGAACTGGGACGAGCACGCGCAGATCCTGCAGGCGGTCATCGCCGGCGATGCCGACCTCGCCGCGCTGCTGGCCACGCGCCACGTCTACAGCGCGGCGGACGCCGCCACGCCGGTCACGCCTGCCGCGTGGATCAAGGGATGAACAGCTTGTCGATATAGCACCATCGCCACGACTCGCCCGGCTCGAAGGAGCGGACTACCGGATGCTGGGTGGCGAGGAAATGGCGCGAGGCATGCTGGTTGGGCGAGTCGTCGCAGCAGCCCACGTGGCCGCAGCACAGGCAGATACGCAGGTGCACCCATTCGTCGCCGCTGCGCAGGCACTCCTCGCAGCCATTGGAGCTGGGCGTGACGGAATGGCTTAGCGCGAGGTGCGGACACACCGTTGTCATTGCGGAACTCCATCTTTGGCGCTGGCAGCGCGTTGTCACGCCCGCGCCACGCACGGCACATGCGGCCTGCAGTCGGTTCTTCATTGTAGGCGCCGCCACCGCGAAGGAAAGCGCGGCGCGCCTTCGCGCGCGGACCACGCTTCGCCTAGACTCTACGGGTGGGCGCAGCCGTGCCGCTCGCCGCGGCCCCATGCGCGTGAGGGCGCCATCGTGCGTCCGCCGTTTTCCCGACAGGAGGAGAGTGCTCATGACCTGCAAGATTCAGGTGGTCTTCTACAGCATGTACGGACACGTCTACAAAATGGCAGAGGCCGTGGCGGCCGGTGCGCGCGAGGTGGCGGGCGCGGAGGTGGCGCTGCTCCAGGTCCCGGAACTGGTGCCCGACGCCGTGCTGGAAAAGAGCGGTGCCAAGGCCGCTCGCGCAGCGTTTGCCCATGTGCCGATGGCTGACCCCGACAAGCTGGCCGATGCCGACGCGATCCTGTTCGGCACGCCGACCCGCTTCGGCAACATGTGCGCGCAGATGCGCAATTTCCTGGATCAGACCGGCGGCCTGTGGATGAGCGGCAAACTGGTGGGGAAAGTGGGGAGTGTCTTTACCAGCACGGCTACCCAGCACGGCGGACAGGAAACCACGATCACGAGCTTCCACACCACGCTGCTGCACCAGGGCATGGTGATCGTTGGCGTACCTTATGCCGAGGCGCGGCTGCTCGACATGAGCCAGATCACCGGTGGCACGCCGTACGGCGCCTCCACCCTGACCGCCGCGGATGGCTCGCGCCAGCCCAGCGAGAACGAGCTGGCCATTGCTCGCTACCAGGGGCGCCACGTCGCCGGCATCGCCGCGAAGCTGGCCGGGCAATGACCCGCCATCGGCGAAGCCGATGAGTCCGGGGCGATAGCCGCACGGCAGCCACAACGCCCGGGGGCGCATTCACTGCGCCGCCGGTGATCCCGGCTTGCTGCCCGCCAGCACCGTGGCCACGCGCGCGCGCAATCGCGGCAGCAGGTCTTGCGCGAACCAGGGATTGTGCTTGAACCAGCCCTGGTTGCGCGGCGACGGGTGGGGCAGGGGCAGGCAGTGCTGCAATTCGCGCGGCAAATCGCCCGCTCCGCGCGCCGCGAAGTTCGCCACCGTGGCGGTGACGCCATCGCGCGCGCCGGCGCCCAGGAAGCGCCGCTGTGCATATTGGCCCACCAGCAGCGTCAGCTCGATCTGCGGCAGGCACGCCAGCAGCGCATCCATCCATAGCGGAGCGCATTCCTTGCGCGGCGGCAGGTCGCCGCTGGCGCCGCGCCCCGGATAGCACATACCCATCGGGATGATGGCGAGGCGCGCCGGATCGTAGAACACGGTCTTGTCGACCCCCATCCAATCGCGCAGCCGGTCGCCGCTCGGATCGTCCCACGGGATGCCGCTGGCATGCACCCGCGTGCCCGGTGCCTGGCCGACGATCAGGATGCGCGCCGTGGGGGCAGCCTGGACCACCGGGCGCGGGCCCAGCGGAAGGTGGTCGGCGCAGACGCGGCAGGCGCGGACTCTGGACAGCAAGGTGTCGAGATCGGTTTGCGGCGCGGCGGCCGGCAAAATGGTGAGGCGAGGGGATGCCATACAGCCAGGCAGATCGGAAGCAAGAAGGATGGAAGGATAACGCTTCTCGTGGCGAGACAGCCAAACCGGGGCCGGCGAAGGGAATGGCTTGCGGCCCTCTCTCGCGGGCGCGATCACCGCATCAGAAGCGGTGGCGCATTCCGACCCCGAAGCTGTCGCCATGCGACTGGTCGCTCAGCTTGTCGTAGAAATAGGCCACATAGACATCGGTGCGCCTGGACAGGTTGTAGTCATAGGCGACGCCGGCGGTGTTGCGCCTGAAATCCGCCACGTCGTTCCTGGTCTTGTCGTAGGCATACGAGACCAGCACGCTGCCCGCGCCGAGCGGAACCGATGCGCCGACCTGGCCATTGGTGTGCTTGATGTCGCCGGTGGCGTTGCTGACATTGCTCTTGATGTACTGGCCCTGCGCGAACAGCTTGACCACCTTGAAGTCGTAGCTCACGCCGACCTGCACCGCGTTCTGCTTGTCGAAGCCGGCCAGTGCCGCGGGCGAGGTGACGTCGCCGGGGACGCTGTTGAACTTGACCTGCTGGAAGGCCACGGTGGCGCCGAAGTTGCCGTTGAAGTAGAGCACGTTGCCGCCCCACTTGTTCTTGCCGTTGCTGCCGGCCTGCTCGCCGAAGGCGTAGATCGCATTGACAGTGAGACCGCTGAAGTTCGGCGTGGAATACACCAGCGAATTGCTCCAGCCCGAGTCGCCGATGATGCCCGGGTCGTAGACGCGGCCGTTGCTGGCGGAGAAATAGGTGTGGAAGATCGACGGCGCGAAACTATAAGAGTCGACCAGCGGGTTGAACAGGATCGTGGAGAGGAAATAGGGCGTGGTGTTGCGCCCGAGCTTGAGGGTGCCGGCCGCGGTGCTCTGCAGGCCGACGAAGGCGTTGCGGGTAAACAGCGCGTCGCCGTCGAAGCGGCCTTGCTTGCCGGCGTCGGGGCGGAAGAAGCCGTTGAGGTCGAAGATCGCCTTGAGGCCGCTGCCCAGGTCCTCGGCGCCGCGCACGCCCCAGTACGAGGTCTGCATGCCGCCGCTGTTGACGCCGTAGGCACGCTCGCCGCCGCCGGCCTTGCTGCTGCCGACAAAGGCGTGGTTCAGCGCGGTGGAGGCTACGTGCAGTTGCTCGGCGGCCTTGCGGATCGAGCCGTGGCGGGCCACCGCGTCGAGGTAGAGATACAGGCGAGGCGGGTGGAGCATGGCGTGGGCGCCCGGGCGCTGGTGAGATCGATGCGCTCCCACCAGCAAGGATCGTGCGCGCTCGCATGAAGCACTATCCCGGCAGGGCGACCTCGCGGCGCCCCGTGTGCTCAGGGCACGACCGACAGGAACAGGTAGGCCGCCAGCAGCACCAGGTGCACCACGCCTTGCAGCATCGTGGTGCGTCCGGAATGCAGCGTCAGGGTGCTCACAAGCAAGGTCAGGGCCAGCAGCACGGTTTCCGTCGGCCCCAGGCCCAGCGTGAGCGGCTTGCCGACCACGATGAAGACCGCGGCCACGGTGGGGATGGTCAGCCCGATGCTGGCCAGCGCGGAGCCCAGCGCCAGGTTCATGCTGGTCTGCAGGCGGTCGGCGCGCGCGGCGCGCAGCGCTGCCAGGCCTTCCGGCAGTAGTACCAGCGCGGCGATCACGATACCCACCACCGCCGGCGGCGCGCCGGCGCCCGCTACCGCTGCTTCCACCGTCGGCGAGAGCAGCTTGGCCAGCCCGACCACCGCCACCAGGCAGACCAGCAGCATGCCGCCGCTGGCCAGTGCAATGCGCGTGGGCGGGGGCGGAGCGTGCACGCTCTCGTCCGAGTTGCCGGGCACGAGGAAGTAGTCGCGGTGACGCACGGTCTGCACGAAGACGAAGCTGCCGTAGAGCACCAGCGAGGCAATGCCCGCGAACGCCAGTTGCGATTGCGACAGCATCGGCCCTTGCACGGCGCTGGTGTAGTTGGGGAGCACCATGGTGAGCCCCGCCAGCGCGGCCAGCACGGCCAGCGCGGCGGTGGCGCCGGGGGCCTGGAAGGCCTGCTCGCGATGGCGCAGGCCGCCCACCAGCAGGCACAGGCCGACGATGCCGTTGCACACCAGCATGGCCGCGGCAAACACGGTGTCACGCGCCAGGCCGGATTTTTCCGGGCCGGATGACAGCATCACCGAGACGATCAGCGCCACCTCGATCACCGTTACCGCGATGGCCAGCACCAGCGTGCCGAACGGCTCGCCGACCTTGTGCGCCACCACCTCGGCATGGTGGACGGCGGCAAACACCGAGCCGGCCAGGGCTACGGCGGCCAGCAGCAGAAGTATTGCCTGGCCTGGCAAGGCCATGCCCGCGGCCAGGATGCCCCAGGCCGACAGCGGCAGCCAGAGGGTCCAGGCAGGCAGTTTCGTCGAAGTCAAAGTCATCCGTTCTCCCGTTCTTTCTGATGGTTCTATTGGTGGTTCTGATGGTCTTGCGATCGGTGTGCGATCGGTGCGCGACAGAAATTGTGATGAATGTGCCGCAAGTCGCTGCGCCCGATAGTGCACCCGCGGCGCGCTTCCTGGCCGTCGCCACCATTGCGTCCTATTGTGGTTCAGCCTGCGATCGCCGCGCGCCACCAGGCTGCGTGGCGCAGATAAGGCAGTCGGACGGGCGGTTCGGTTCCCGAGAATTCGAATGTATTCGATGGAATTGGCGGTGGATTTGCCGGAATTGCGGTCGTTTTGGCGAATTTTTCGATGCGTCGGGGCTTGGGGGGGACGGCGCGGCCGAGCGCCGCCCGCGCCCGATGCATGGCACGGAGGCTATGCAGTCACCCGGACGGGCCTCGCCCCGTCCCATCACCGGTCCGGCGCAGGCTGGGCCAAAGCGTTTCCACCATGGAGCACACTCATGCAAAAGTACGGATCGGCGAAATGGCAGGGCGGCATCAAGGACGGGCAGGGCAGCATCTCCGCCCAGAGCGGCGTGCTCAAGGACGCACCCTACGGCTTCAAGGCCCGCTTCGAGGGCGGTCCTGGCACCAATCCCGAGGAACTGATCGGGGCGGCCCATGCGGGGTGCTTCTCCATGGCGCTCTCCCTCATCCTCGGCGAGGCCAAGATGGTCGCCGAGAAGATCGAGACCAAGGCCACGGTCACCCTGGACAAGGACGGTGCCGGTTTCACCATTACCGCGGTGCAACTGGACGTGACCGTGCGCGTGCCGGGCGCCGACAAGGCGGCCGTGGAGGGCTGCCTGCAGGCGGCCAAGGCAGGCTGTCCGGTATCGAAGGTGCTCAAGGCGGAAATCAGCATGAACGCCACGGTGGAGACCTGAGCGTGCCAGCCGCGCGGCGCCGGGAGATTCCGCCCCGGCACGCCGGCATCAACTCTCCGGGCATGCCCTGCCTGGCTTCCTATAATGAAATTTCCCTGTCGGACCCCGTCGCGTCGGGGCTTGGCAGTGTGTGCGTTCGCCGGACGGAACGCGTCTCCTATATCCAGACCTATCAAAGATAAGGCAGACATCATGCATAGCAGTGAAGCAGTCCTGACCCAGGCCCGGGCAGCCATTGCCCACGTGCCGTTTCACAGCCATCCCATCCATCCCACCATCCACCTGCGCCTGAGCGACGGCGCGCTGATCCTCGAAGGCGAAGTCCCTGATATTGTCGACAAGTCCCGCGTGGCGACCATGGTGCGCCGCGTCGACGGCGTCCCCGAGGTGATCGACCACCTGCGCATCGCGGCCGAGGGCACGCCGGTGGGCGACGGGGAACTACGCAACTCGATCTGTGTGCGCTTGCTGCAGGCCATCGATTTCCGCAATTGCCGCATCTGCGCACATACCAAGGGCCGGATGGAGCCGGTGCGCGAAGCAGTGGGCGAATCCAGCGGCGAGATCGCCATCGAAGTCAACGACGGCGTGGTGACGTTACGGGGCCACGTGATCAGCCTGTCGCACATGCGCCTGGCCGGCGTGCTGGCATGGTGGTCGCGCGGCTGCCGCTGCGTGATCAACGAGCTGGTGGTGGCGCCGGCCGAGGACGACCGCGACGACGAAGTCACCGAGGCGCTGCGCCTGGTGCTGGAGACGGATCAGTTTGTCGATGCCGACCGCATCCGCGTGCAGACCACCAACCGGGTCGTGACGCTCGAGGGCTATGCCACCAGCGATGCTGCCCGGCGCCAGGCTGAACGCGACGCCTGGTATTTGTACGGGGTGGAGGATGTGGTCAACCGTATCGTCCTGAGCAACTAGCAACTAGCAACTAGCAACCAGCAACCAGCAACCAGCAACCAGCAACCAGCAACCAGCAACCAGCACCGGACACTGGCGGCCGGCGTAGCACTCGCGTGCTACGCCCCGCCCGTGGCGCGCGGCATGTCTTCCACGCGCCAGTAGCGCCGCTGCGCCCGCAGCGCAAAGCGTGCCCGGTAGTTCGACATCGACATCCCCGTGGCCCGCTGGAACAGCCGGCGGAACGCTGCCGCATCGCTGTAGCCGCAGGCTTCGGCCACCGCCTGCGAGCCGTGCAGCGTCACCTCGAGCAAGGTCTTGGCGCGCTCCACGCGCAGCGTATGCAGGTAGTCCAGCGGGGTCATGCCGCTGACCTGGCGGAAGTGCCGCAGCAAGGTGCGCTCGCTCACCGCGGCTGCCTCGGCCACCTGTGCCAGCCGGTAAGGCGCGTCCACGTTGGCCTGCAACCAGCGCATGGCGCGGTAGACCGGGCTGTCGGCGGTACGGCTCATCCAGCGCTGGGACACCAGCTCCGGCGTCAGCTGCTGGCGCTCGGCCTGGTACAGCAGCAGCCGCGAGCACGCCTGCGCGAGGTCGGGGTCGTGCAGGTGGCCCAGCACGCGCAGCATGAACTCCGTCTGCAGCGCCGGCGCCACGCAGCCAAACACGCGCTGGTGCACGCTCATGGGTTCGCTGGCGGAGAAATCGCAGCGCGCGTAGCGCCTGGCCATCCAGCCATGGAACGGCCACGGCGCGCCCATGCGCGCACCGTCCAGCAGGCCGAGCTCGGCGGGGAAGGCGATGCCGCACTCCCCGGCGGCAATCCATCCGCCCGCCTGCGCGTGCCGCTCCAGCAGCCGCAGCGCCGGTCCCGCGCCGCTGACGATTTCTTCGAGGTGCAGCGCATTGCGCGCATGCATGCCAGGTACCACCACCAGCGCGTTGCCATCTTCCGTCCGGCGCCGGCGCCGTGCCGGCTCGAGCCCCAGCGCCGGCAACGGCAGCGCACGGCCCGAGGGACCGACGATCGTCCAGCTCAGGCGAGGCTCCGCATCGGGGCGCTGCAGGCGGGCCACGCCGGCCGCGGTGCGCAGCACGTCGAGCGCGCCGAACAGCATGCCGGGCTTGGCTTGCGGCAGCCATAGCAGGCGCACGTGCAGCGGCGCGGCGCTGCTCACGGGGCTGGCGGTGCTGCCGGCCGGGACGGCCGAAGCGGGTGCGGGGGAGGGTGTCATGGCGGGATCGGCATTCCAAATGGCGGGATTGATCCTACCTTGCCGCGCGCGCAAGGGCTAGCATCGTCGCTCGGCCGGCAACCCGCCCGCCGCCACAACAACGATGCAAACAGGAGACTTCATGCAGCCATCCCTGCGCCGACTCACCCATGCCGCCGCCGCCGTGCTCGCGCTGGCCCTTGGCTCCGCCGGCAGCGCCCGCGCGGCCGACCAGCAACTGCTGGACGGCGCCCGCGCGGCAGAGCCCGCGGTGATCCAGTCGCTCAAGGACATGGTGTCGATCGAGTCAGGCAGCGCCAACGCCGCCGGCCTGGCGCAGATGGCCAGCTTCACCGAAGGCCGCCTCAAGGCACTGGGCGCCACCACCGAGCGCATTGCCGTCACGCGCGGTCCGGGCACCATGGTCAWGGGCACCTTCACCGGCAACGGCCGGCGCCGCATCATGCTGATCGCGCATATGGATACGGTCTACGGGCCCAATACGCTTGCTACCCAGCCGATCAGGCAAGACGGCAACCGCCTGTACGGTCCCGGCATTGCCGACGACAAGGGCGGCATCGCCGTGATCCTGCATTCGCTGGCGCTGCTCAAGGCGGCCGGCTGGCAGGACTATGCGCAGATCACCGTGCTGTTCAATCCCGACGAGGAAGTGGGATCGCCGGGCTCGGGCGACACCATCGCCAGACTGGCCGAACAGCATGACGTGGTGCTTTCCTGCGAGCCCTCGGCCGGGTCCGTGGTCATGAAGGGCCAGCCGCTGCTGCTGGCCTCGGCCGGCGTCGCCACTGCGACGCTCGACGTCAAGGGCCGCGCCGCGCATGCCGGCGCCGCGCCGGAGCTGGGCCGCAACGCGCTCTATGAACTCTCCTACCAGATGCTGCAGACGCGCGACGTGGCCAGGGACGTGCCCGGCGCCGCCCTGGTCTGGACCCGCGCCAGCGCCAACGGCCCCCTCAACCAGATCACCGAGAAGGCCGAAGCCGTGGGCGACGTGCGCCTGACGCAGCCCGGCGCGCTGGAAAAGCTGCAGACCGCGCTGCAGGCCAAGCTGGCCTCCGGCAAGCTCATCCCGGACACGGAAACCACGCTCAGCCTCACGCCGGGCCACCCGCCCTACGTGGCGGACCAGCGCAGCCGCGCGCTGGCGGCACGTGCGCAGGGTATCTACAAGGAGATCGAGCGCGAGCTGACGCTGGTGCCGCAGACCGGCGGCGGCACCGATGCGGGCTACGCCGCCCGCTCGGGCAAGCCCACGGTGCTGGAGAGCTTTGGCCTGGCGGGCTTTGGCTATCACGCGCGCGATGAATATATCGAGATCGACTCGATCGTGCCGCGTCTCTACCTGATGTCCCGCATCTTGCAGGAGATCGGCCGCAACTGATGTGATGCTGTTCGTCTGGGGCATGGTCAGCTTTGCCGTGGTGCCCGCCACCCAGGCGCGCGTGCCCGACAAGGGCACGCGCGCAATGGCCTGACGCGCGCCTGCGGCGCAGCGCGACCCTGCGCGCGCTGCCAGTCTCGCTGTACGATATGCGCAGCCGCTTGCGCCGGTCCTGGCCGGCGAGCGATCCAACGCAACGCTTGCCCACGGCCACGCATGGACTACGCGCATATCCTCCAACGCATCCACCGCGATATCGCGCCCCTGCTCGGCCAGGGCCGGGTGGCGGACTATATCCCCGAGCTGGCCAACGTATCCGCCGGGCATTTCGGCATGGCCCTGGTCTTCGCAGACGGCCGCAGCCATTGCGTGGGCGACGCCGCCGTGCCGTTTTCCATCCAGAGCATCTCCAAGCTGTTCGCCTGCACGCTGGCCTTCCAGCTGCTCGGCGAAGACCTCTGGCAGCGCGTAGGGCGCGAGCCCTCAGGCAACGCCTTCAATTCGCTGGTTCAGCTCGAGTACGAGCAAGGCCTGCCGCGCAATCCCTTCATCAACGCCGGCGCCCTGGTGGTGACGGATGTCTTGTGCAGCCGCTTCGTACAGGCCGAGACCGCACTGGTTCAGTTCCTGCGCCGCCTCAGCGGCAATCCCGCGATCGACTACGACACGCGCGTGGCGCAGTCCGAAGCCGGCCACGCCGAGCGCAACCGCGCCATGGCCTACTTCATGAAGAGCTTCGGCCGGCTCGAGATGCCGGTCGACAAGGTCATCGAGGCCTACTGCCGGCAATGCGCCATCGCCATGAGCTGCGAAGACCTCGCCCGTGCCGCGCTGTTCCTCGCCCACGGCGGGGTGGTGCCATGGAGCGGCGAGCGCATCCTCGGTGCCAGTCCCACCAAGCGGCTCTCGGCCCTGATGCTGACCTGCGGTACCTACGATGCTGCCGGCGATTTCGTCTACCGCGTCGGCCTGCCCGCCAAGAGCGGCGTCGGCGGCGGCATTGTTGCTGTCCTGCCACACCGTTGGGCTGTTTGTGTGTGGTCGCCGGGCCTGGACCACAGCGGCAACTCGCTGGCCGGGGTGCAGGCGCTGGAATGGCTGACAACGCTCAGCGGGCACTCTATCTTTTGATACGATGGCGGATAGATCCCTGCGTCGGCCCGTGGATGATGCGCAAGCGTCACCGGTCGCGCGCCGCGCCGGGATCGCCCCTATAAGAACGGAGACAGTCATGCCATATGAGATTGCCTGGAAGAAGCGTGTGTTCGAGACACACGAGGTGCAGGTGCTGGTGCGCGCCAAGACGCCCAGCGCATGGGACTACACGGTGCGCGTGTGCCGGCCCGGCACCAATATCCGGGCCGCGAGCACCCTGGTGGAATCAGCGAAACCCGCCGAGCAGTATTCCACGCCCGAGGCGGCGGAGGCCGCGGGGTTCGTGCACGGAAAGGAGATGGCAGAGCGCCTGCCTTAGCATCCGGCGGGTCAGGAACACGTGTGTTCCGCCATGCAGGTCGTCACGCTGTAGACGACCTCGCGGTCCGCGGAGCACTGCGTCGCCGGCGTGCGTCTGCGCGCGGATCGGAAAGGTTCATGCCTGGCCGCGCCGGTAGACCGCCAGCACGCCCGCCAGGGCGATCAGCGTCGCACCCGAGACGCGGTTCAGCCAGCGCATGCCGCTTTCCCGGAAGGCGTGCATCACGCGCGCCCCAAGGATGGCGTAGACCAGCATCGCCAGCAGGTTCAGCAGGGCGAGCACCGCCATGATCAGCGCGTACTGCGGCAGCAGCGGGGCGCCGGTGTCGATGAACTGCGGCAGGAAGGCGGACATGAACAGCAGGGCCTTGGGATTGGTTGCCGCCACCAGGAAGYAGCGCGTGAACAGTTCGCGGGCGGGAGCGCTTTCGCGCGCGCCGCGGATGCCAAGCTCGCCGGCGTCGGCCGGGACGGCGCCAACCCTGGCGCGCAACAGCTTCCATCCCACATAGGCCAGGTAGGCGGCGCCGATCCACTTGAGCGCGCGGAAGGCGACCTCCGAGGCGGCAATCACCGCCCCCAGGCCGGCCGCGGCGGTGGCCACCAGCAGCATGTCGGCGCAGACCGCGCCGGCCATGCCCCAGCAGGCCGCGCGCACGCCGAAGCGCGAGCCGTTGCTCAGTGCCAGCAGGACGGTGGGCCCGGGCGTGGCGATAGTGACGGCAGAGGCCAGCAGGAACAGGAGCAGCGTTGAGTGCGTCATGGCGGTTTCCGAAAGATGCCGAAGGGCGCGAATGCGAGGCGAATGCGGTGCGTATGCGGCAGGGTGCGAACTGGCGCCAGCCATTCTAGCGCCAGCGCATGCCGCTGCTATTTCTCCGCCATCCAGCGCGCCACGGCCTGCACGACCTGCGGCTCGATGCCGTTGAAGCCGTGGTAAGCCATGGCCTCGCAGGGATCGCCCACATTGTTGCCGCCGTCGAACTTGATCAGGCCGGCCTTGGGCGTCTTGGCCAGCTTGTCCATCAGGCCCTGTACGTCGGCGAACGGGCAGAGCTTGCAGCCGTCCTGCTCGTGGTGGACGACCAGCACCGGCATCTTGAGCTTGTCAAGCTCCATGGCGGGCACGGGGCGGCCGCGCTCTTCGCGCAGGATGGTGGACGTGAGCACGATGCCGTCGGGGCCGCCGCCGTCCGCCAGCCGGATAGCGATGGCAGCGACGGATTGCGTGCCGCGGCTGGTGCCGACCAGCCAGACCGGCACGTTGGCGTGGTTGCGCATCCAGGCGATCACGGCCCTGGCGTCCTGCGCGTGCTCGGCGCTCTGCCGGAAGCCGTTGAGGAAGGGCGGCACCAGGTGGTCGCTCGGCGCGTCGACCACGGCCACGGCGAGGCCGTTGTCCACGAACAGTTGCCGCGCGCGCACCAGGAAGTTGTTGGCGCCCCAGCCGAAACTGCCGCCGGGCGCGATGCGCAGGCCGCCGTGGCCGCCCGCGTAGAGGATGACTGCCGCCCTGGGCTGCGCGGGCGCGAGGTAGAGCAGGCGCTGCGTGATGCCGGGCCTGGTGGGGATGTCGACCACCTCGGGCGCGCTTTGCGCGTGCGCCGGCCGGACGGCCAGCCAAAGCGCGGCGAGCACCAAGGCGGACAGTAGCGCGGCGGCGTGCAGGCGGGCGAGTCCGGACGCTGGGCGATTCGGCATGGTTGTCTCCGTGGGTGGCAAGGCCCGGCGTTTGTTCTGGGGGGCCAGGCGCGCCGCATCAAGATAGCATCGCCGCGCGCGCCCACCAAGCCCGGCCGGCGTGGCTCACGCCACCGCGCTGATCCGGTACACGCAGCGACGCGCGTTGCTCAGCAGATGCTCCTCGCGGCTGACCGTGGCCCCCGTGCCGATGACTTCGCGGAAGATCTGGAGTTCGGCGCGGCAGAAGCCCTGGCACGCCTGCGCCGCCGCGCAGATGGGGCAGTGGTCTTCGATCAGCAGCCAGTCGTCGCCGTCGCGCTCGACCCTTGCCATATAGCCTTCGTGGCGGCGCAACCCCGCCAGCGTTTCCAGCCGTTGTTCGAGTTGCTCCTGGCCAGTTACCGCCAGCAGGTATTGCTCGCGGGTTTCGGCTTCGCGCCTGGCGATGAGCTGCTCCATGCCGGCTTCGCCGAACAGCGCCCGCACCGACCCGATCAGCTGGATGGTGAGCTGCGCATGGCTGTCGGGAAAGCGGCCGTGGCCGCTGGCGGTGAGGGCCCAGTCCTGACGCGGCCGGCCGGCGCCGGCGCCCTGTTGCTGGCGGCCTTCGATCAATCCGGCGGCCAGCAGCTTCTGCACCTGCTGCCTGGCGGCCTCGGCAGTGCCGCCGAGCGCCTGCGCGATCTGCGTGGTGGAGGCCGGCCCCTTGGTCTTGAGCAGGAACAGGATGCGATCACCCGGAGGCCCGTCATGGTTATCCAAGTTTTCTATTGCGTAATTCATGGTGGCGCCCTAATATCCAAAAACTTTCTTGGATATTAGGGTAGCCAGTGGGCTTTGTCGAGCCTGGCGCCCGCCCACCTGGCGCGAGCGCGCCTTTTCGCCACGACCTTTTCGCTGCAACCCTTCGCTACGAGGATCCAGTCCTATGCAAGCCACCAGTACAGCCGACCTGCCACGCCGGCTCACCATGCTCAATCCGATCGGCCTGTACGATCCCGGCGCCAATGGCTATTCCCACGTTGCGATGATTCCGCCGGGCGCCGGCCTCATTTGCGTGGCCGGGCAGGGCGGTGAACGGGCGGACGGCAGCTTGCCCGACAGTTTCGACGCGCAGGTGCGCCAGGCGCTGGACAACCTGCGCGTGGCGCTGGCGGCGGCGGGCGCGCAACTGCGCCAGGTGGCCAGGCTGACCGTGCTGGTGGTGGATCACAGCGAGGCGCGCCTGGCGGTGTTGTCCCGTGAGCTGGGCCGGGCCTGGGGCGAGGCGCCCAAGCCGGCCTGCACGCTGATCCCGGTGCCGCGGCTGGCGCTGGACGGCATGCTGTTCGAGATCGAGGCGCTGGCGGTGGCGCAGGCCCCGCATGCCGCCTAGCGTGAAGGCACCGGCCTGTTCAGGCAGCCAGCTTGGGCGGCTGCGGCTGGCGCGGCTGCGCGGACTGGCCGTCGCCGAAGTGCGGATGGCGCGCGAACAGGTCTGCCGCCCAGTTGACGAACACGCGCACCTTGGCCGACAGATGGCGGTTCTGCGGATACATGGCGGAGATGGGCAGGGAGTCCGTCGGCCAGTCGGCCAGCACTTCGACCAGCCGGCCGCTTTCCACGTAAGGCTGCGCCATCACGCGCGATATGCGCGCCAGGCCGTGGCCTTCGAGCGCGCAGGCCAGGTAGACGTCGGCATCGTTGGTGGAAATGGCCGATGGCAGCAGCATTTCGGTGCGCTTGTCGCCTTGCCCCATCGGCCACGGCATCTCCCGGCCGGTGCGGTTGGACAGATAGTTCACCGCCTTGTGCTGCGTCAGGTCGCTGGGCTGCGCGGGGGTGCCGTTGCGCTTGAGGTAGAGCGGCGAGCCGTAGAAGCCCAGGCGCAGCTGGCCGATGCGGCGCGCCACCATGGTTTCGTCCACGGGGTCGCCCACGCGCAGCACCACGTCGACGCCTTCCTTGAGCAGGTCGATGGGCTTGCCGTTGATGGTCAGCTCCATCTTCAGTTCGGGGTAGGCGGCAAAGAACTCGTGCAGCCTGGGTATCAGCACCATCTGGGCGAGGCCCGCGGTGGTGTCCACGGCCAGCGTGCCGCGCGGTGTGTTGTTCTGGTGGGTCAGCGACTGCTCGGCCTCTTCCACGTCGGCCAGGATCCGCACGCAGCGCTCGTAATATGCGGYGCCGTCGGTGGTGACGCTGATGCGCCGGGTGGTCCGGTGCAGCAGCTTGACGCCCAGGTGCGTCTCCAGGTTCTGGATSAGCCGGGTGAGCGTKGCCTTGGGSAGGTCCAGMGAYTCSGCCGCCCGCGCAAAGCTGCCSACATCCACSACGCGGGTGAATGCCTGCATCGATACRAGACGATCCATGTTCACTCCCCGGAATAAGGAATCAGGCAGGTCCGGCAGGCCGGGCGCGCACTCGCGTGAAGTGCCGCCGGGCCTGGCACAGGGCGGATTGGGCGCTGGGCGTGGCTGCGGAAGTGCGGGAGTGGATCACAAATCGCATGACCTTGTGATGA
>NZ_JBFTND010000144.1:0-18458 GCF_056397305.1 Cupriavidus sp. 05N40 | reverse complement strand
TCCCAAAGCTTTGGTCACCACCCGCTCGTTCACCAAATTTAACTGAGAAGACGCCCGCGCGTTTGAGGCAAATAACTGCAAGGTGTAGAATCCGAAGCGGCAAAATAACTGTCTCACCTCCCCACCAAGGGGCGCACGAAAGCGAGCAATCAATGGACGTACTGGTGCTAACTAACTGCACCAGCAGAAAGCGCAGTCCGAAGACCGGAAGTGGCGCTGCAAGCTGGGCCCTCAGCCATCGCTCAAGATACGAGTCGGTGCAGGACCTCGCTCGTCACTGGAAACGGACCGTCGAACAGGCGGAAGCACATCAGTTTGCGATCGATCTCTACACTGGCCGATCGGTAGTAGACGCACGCGAAGCCTCCACTCTTGCAGGTGCGAAGCTTGCCTTCGTCTCAGCTGGCCTTGGCCTTCTCCAGGCCAATGTGATGGTTCCACACTACGACCTCACTGTGGCTGCCGGGAACAGTTCGATTTCACCCGCACTAGCTCAAGTCAAAGCTACCCCTGCCGATTGGTGGCTGACCCTCAACAAGGGACCATCTATCGCTAAGTTGATTGCAGCGCCCAGCACAAAGCTGATGTTCCTTGCGCTACCGAGCGGATACCTCGAGATGGTCTCTTCGGACTTGGGACAATGCGCCACCATATTTGCCAAAAAGCTGAGAATCTTCACATCAGGTAAAGGTCGCGAAGCAGTGCCCGACCACCTTCGTGGCTGCGTCATGCCTTACGACGAGCGCTTAGAGGCAACGCCGTTTGCAGGTACTCGCGCAGACTTCCCTCAGCGCGCACTCCGTCATTTCATCCAGGAACTTAAGGGCCATCGCCTTGCCTTGGCTTCGGGCCGAGCCGCAGTGGAAGATGCCCTATCCGATCGCGAGGTTCCGATACTTCCGTCTCGTACCAAGCTCCCCGACAGCGAAATTCTGGGTTTACTTCGCAAGAACTGGAGCGACTACGGCGGCAGTTCAACTCGACTGCTTCGCTTTCTACGCGACGACGCTTTAGTCGCGTGCGAGCAGGGCCGCTTCCGTCAACTTTGGCAACAGCTTCGAGCAGAGGCCGCGTCCTTACGTGGAGAGAAAGATGGCTCCAAAACCTAAGGAAATTGTTGTCCGCGCACTGCACACGACGCAAGGAGACGGGCTCGATGTTTACGCCTTCTTCATCGGCGGCGGAGACATCACACGACTCGCCGACATCAGCCGAATTGAACGCGACGCGACGGATGATTTAAAGGGTTTTCAAAGGCCTGAGATACGTAGTCACGTAAAGGGAATTGTTGACTACCTCAATCAGGGCAGCGTTCTTTTTCCGAACGCAATTATCTTGGCGATGTCACCGGAAGTTCGCTTTGTGGCGGCGCGAGGATCGAAGCCGACCGGAGACGCCGGCATTTCGCAAGCAGGTACCCTCACCATCCCGATCTTTGAGGCTGGCGAGAGGGTCGCGTGGATTGTAGATGGACAGCAGCGCTCGCTTGCACTGGCTCAGGCGAAGAATATTTCCATACCAGTCCCAGTAATCGGCTTCGTGTCAGACAGCATTGAGGTGCAGCGAGAACAGTTTATCTTAGTAAACAAGGCGAAACCGCTGCCCAGTCGACTCATCAATGAGTTGTTACCGGAGACATCGGGCATTCACTTGCCGCGCGACCTTAACGCACGGCGCGTTCCGACTGAGCTCTGCAACCTACTTAATCGCGACTCAAACTCACCATTCCACAAGCTCATAAAGAGAATGACGGACCGATCAGCATCGCCAGCCGTCATCACCGACACGGCTGTGGTTGCCATGATACGCAACAGCCTCAGCAACCCGCTTGGCGCGCTTGCAGCATACAAGGCAAGGCCAAACGAGGCGGCGGATGTGGAGGCCATGTATCGTGTGTTGTTGATCTTCTGGTCCGCCGTGCGAGACGTGTTTACAGATGCATGGGGGCGCGACCCACGACATAGCCGCCTAATGCATTCTGCGGGCATTGTGGCCATGGGCGTCTTGATGGATCGAATCTATGCAAAGCTCTCTGGTGTCGGGGAAGACTACAAGACCATCCGCAAGGAACTGGAGACGATTGCACCTCACTGCGCCTGGACGAAAGGCCAGTGGGACCTACTCGGCATAGCTTGGAACGAGATCCAAAATACGCCAAAAGACATTAAGAGATTACAGGACGCCCTGGTGCGTACCTATGCGACCCAGGTAAAAAGATGAAGTTTTTGTACTCCGACACGCAGGATTACGTAGATCCTCTTTACGACTTCCTGCAAGACCGGAATGCCCCAGGCCGCAAGCGGTACTGGGACGACTGCTATGCGCACGAAATGATGGATCCTGCGCCGTATGATGGCTTGCTGGTCTCCATGAGCGCTATCCGCCAGGCCGACGGTGTTGCGACCTCAAAGGTCCGCTACTCCACCTCTGAAGAACAACGCATGTTGCGGGATGGCGCACGCAAGTTCTTGAGGTTTGGTGGCCCCAAACACAAAGATCGGATGTTGATGGGGGACTGCGGTGCATTTGCATATGTAGAGCACCCACGGCCCGCCTATAGCCCCGAAGAAGTGGTCGAGTTTTACTCGGATGCCGCGTTCACCCACGGGTGCTCGCCGGACCACATTATCTTTGCCTGTGACACCAGCAACCCTCCCATAGAGGATCAATCCAAAGACGTCATCGAGCGCTTCGAGATTACCCTTTCGAACGCTGAAGAGTTCATCCGGCTAACTGAGAAAGAAGACTGGCCCTTCGAGCCCATGGGACCAATACAAGGATGGTCGCCAGAGAGTATGGCAGACGCTGCCGTGCGACTCGAGAAGATGGGCTACCGTTATCTGGCGGTCGGCGGCCTGGTGCCCCTCAAGGTCGACGTTATTCACAAGGTCCTGCAAGCCATTAGAAAGGCGATCAAACCGGAAACGGATATTCATCTTCTTGGCTTCGCGAAAGCCGACAAGATTCAAGATTTTACCGGCTATGGGGTAACGAGTTTCGACTCGACATCACCGTTGATTCGTGCCTTTAAGGACGCGAAAGCAAATTATTACCATAGCAACGGCGATGGTACGCTGGACTACTTTGCCGCCATTCGCATTCCCCAGGCCATCGAGAATCCTCGTTTGATGCAAGGCATCAAACGCGGCATCTTCAATACAGAGGATTTGCTGCGTCGTGAGCAGCGAGCACTGGACTCGATCCGGGCTTTCGACAAACGCAAAATGCCACTTGCGTCGGCACTGGATGCTCTCGTCGACTATCAGCGCTTCCTAACCCAGGGAGAGGCAGTGTCCGAAGAGAAGAGGGAACAGGAACTAAAGAAGCAACGGGACATGATTGCCCGCACATTGGAAGCCAAACCTTGGAAACAATGTGACTGCCCGATCTGCCGCAAGGTGGGCGTAGAGGTCATCATTTTCCGAGCAAGCAATCGCAACAAGCGCCGGGGATTTCACAATCTCGGCGTATATCACAAACATGTACAGAACATTCTCGAGGAGCGTCTGTGAGCGTCTTTCGATTTAAGGCTGTCCGAGCCCAACAAGCAACAGATCACGATGTCTTCTCGTTTGCGGCAACGCCTGAGGAGGTTCTGTCCTTCGCAGAAATCGAACGAATCGGTCGCACCGAGAGCGGACAACTAAAGGGATTTCAGCGGCATCAGGTTGCGTCACACATTAAAGAGATACGGGACTACCTCAAAAGGGAGGATGCCCTGCTTCCGAACGCTGTTATTGTCGCGTTCATTGATGGGGTAAAAATCAAGGACCTTGGGGGCGGAATCGTCAGTGTTGAGATAAATACCAAAGAAGGGAAGCCCGGCTTCGTGGTAGATGGTCAGCAGCGACTCACCGCGCTATCTGGCATTACAAAACCTGGATTTCAGGTTTTTGTGTCCGCACTAGTATGCAAGGATTACAACGAACTGCGACAGCAGTTTGTCCTGATCAACAACACGCGCCCCCTACCGAAGACGCTCATCTACGAACTACTACCCAACGTGGATGGTTTGCCTGAAAGATTTACCTCTCGGAAGTTTGCGGCTCGTGTTATTGATCGGCTCAACTTCCAGCACGGCTCCTCGTTATACGGAGAAATTCGCCAGCACACCAATCCGACAGGGGTGATTAGCGATACCGCCATGCGCCGCTTGGTCATGAACTCCGCATCCGATGGAGCCATTCGCGACTACATCAAGGAAGACGATTTCGAAGAGATCTCGATATCCCTGATCGACGAGTTCTTCAAAGCTGTTGTCGAGGTCTTCCGACCAGAATGGGTTGGCATGAGCCCGAGAACATCGCGATTGCGTCACGGCGCTGGAATCGTTGCGATGGGCTTCGTGATGGAAATTCTGTACGCTACCGAAGGCGCGAGAACCAAGGACGAGTTTGTTCCTGGCCTGCAACTCTTGAAGCCTTACACTGCTTGGACTAGTGGCACTTGGGAACTGTCAGCGAATGACACTCGCCTGTGGAACGGAATTCAAAATACGCCAACAGATATCGATCTCCTCGCGAATTGCTTGACTCGCACACTGAAGCGTCTACTTCGCAAACCCCGCCGTATCGTGAATGGATGAAAATATGCATAAGCGCGCACTAGTTTTGTTCTCTGGCGGACAGGATTCCACCACGTGCCTGGCCTGGGCTCTTCAACGTTACTCCCATGTGGAGACGATTGGGTTCGACTACGGTCAACGCCATAGCGTGGAAATGGAGTGCCGCAAAGTCATACTGAAGAAGATGCGTACGGCCTTCCCAAACTGGTCGGAGCGTCTCGGCGAAGATCACACTCTCGATCTGAGCGTGCTCGGTCAACTAAGCGATACTGCCTTGACCAGTTCAAAGGCCATCGAACTCACCTCAAGCGGACTTCCAAACACATTTGTTCCCGGGCGTAATCTGATGTTCTTCAATTTTGCTGCCGCAGTGGCTTATCGCCGAGATCTCACGGTTTTGGTTGGGGGCATGTGCGAGACCGATTACTCCGGCTATCCCGATTGCAGAGACAACACGCTCAAGTCGCTCCAGGTGACGTTAAGCTTAGGCATGGATCAGCCTCTTGTCATTGAAACACCCTTGATGTGGCTGGACAAGGCGGAAACGTGGGAGCTAGCTGCAAAGCTGGGGGGGCCTCAGTTTGTGGATCTCATTAGGTATGATGCTCATACGTGCTATACGGGAGATCATGTTACGGCTCATTCGTGGGGTTATGGATGTGGTGAATGCCCGGCGTGCGAACTCCGTGGCAAAGGCTTCGAAGGGTATTTAGCTAGGATAAATGGATGACATAGGCCGCCGTCCGAATCAAGAAGAACAAGCACTTACTCCGGCAACTGAATACTTCGAAGCCAATTTAATTTGAAGCCCAAATATTAAAACTCACAAGTTTTTGGCACACCATGAAATACGAGTTAAGTCAGAAATTCTACTTCGAGGCCGCGCATACCCTCGAAAGGAAGATCGATACCGAAGGGAGTCGTCGAATTCACGGGCATACTTACCATGCTGAGGTATTTGTACGCGGGTTGCCTGACACCGAGTCCGGAATGGTGGTTGACTTAGGATTGCTTCGCTTAGAGATACAGAAAATTCGGTCACAACTCGATCATCACTTCTTAGACGACGTCCCTGGATTAGGATCAGCGACGCTAGAGAGTCTTTGCGCTTTCATATACCGCAGTATTTCACAAGTTATGCCAAACGTATCCAAGGTCAGCGTCGAGCGGCCGGCGAGTGGGGATAGGTGCGAACTCAGCCCAGCCTAGAAAACGGCACTCTACAGAGTGCCTGAGTTCTGCAGTGTTAACTGCATATCACCTCATGCCTGACGTGCCAGTTCTTTAAAGACACTATCCAGAATACTGGCACTCCCCTTGCCAACAGGAAGTTGCAACCCACGGTCGCCACGAGCTTCTTTCGCGCAGTAATATGCCTGATGCTTGCTGCTTCTCCAGGCGAAGACAAAGATATCAGCATTCGTAGAAAGATGGCGCAAGCGATCTGTTGCCGCGTGATCAGCGTTGATTTCCACCCTGACCTGCGGCAGCAGTTTTAGCAATACTTGCTTGGCGCGCTGTCCCGCCGATTCGGTTAGGGTGTAGATCCCAATCAGGCCGGCAAAATCGCCGAAATGGTCGCGACTCGCATCAGTCTGATCCAACGCTGGCAGGGTGTCGAGCAAGTCAAGGCAATCGTAATCTTTCGCCAGGATTCGCAAGATCATACGCTGCGACTCAGTCACGCGATGAGCATAGGCACGCACGAGATCGAGCACTTGCATGAAATACCGCAACCTCGCTTCCGGGTCCGGTGCTGATTGCAACCCCAAGATTTCCGTCGTATTTAAGGCCCAGTCCAGATGCGTGAACGCTCGGTTCGCGGTCAATATCTCGCTGAGGTCATCGAGTGCCTCGACATAATGCGCTCTGCTTAGCCCAAGGCCCACTAGAGCCTGAAGTAGTTCTGACGTCAGTGCCAACTCGTCAGGGGATGCCCCATCATTCCACGCGATCATTTTGATCAGCATTTCATAGAGGGGAATAAATCCGCGCACGGGTTGTGCCGGGCGAGCGACAAAGAACTCGACGAGATAAGGATACGCATCACGAAAAATTTGCTCTGCCTTACCTTTAGCATTTCCAATGAGTTGCACGAGTGTCTCGCACGACTTCACATCGACTATGTAATCTTCCACGCTCCATTGAGTAACGCACTGATCAAGTAGCGCGATCGGCGACGTTTGGTAAGCGCAATCCACGACGGTACGAGACCACGATAGCCAGGAAGCGCGGACATCGCTCGGCATTGCCACAGGCTGGGCACCGCGCAATTTGTCAATGCGGGTCTGATCACGCTCCGTCCATATGACCCGCGCGGAGTCATCAGCATCATCGACAAGCGCCAGGACCTTCGCGGTCAATGCAGAATCGTGGAGCTCGGCCGCGCAGCGCAGAAGCCCACTATAGGCCCAGGAATGGGGTAGGGCGCTCTGGCATAAGTCGACCGCCGCCTCATAGTCCTCATCCGCCAAAGCCTGCTTGACTAGGTCGAGTGTCTTTTCTGGGGAGGTCTTCCCAGGAGTACGCTTCTTGGCGTGCTCCCACCACCGCTGCAGGAGTTCCTTGCCTGCCGCACCAAACGGATACGCGCTCAGGATCGCCTCGCAGCGAATGGGATTCGGTTCGTCCTGTGTCAGCTCGAACAGCAGGAAGGCCTTGAGCACATTCGGATGTCGTATGCCCTTACGCTCCTTGAAAAGCGCACTAAATGGCCTGGCGATCGCCTGCTTGAACTCCGCGATGATGATGCGCGAATCCGGGTCATGCTCCATGCGCGCGATGTGGGCCTGGTAGAGCGAATCTACTATGTCGATGATGGTCTGCGGCGGCAACGCAAGATCCATCACCGCTTTAATCAAAGTGTAATTGTGCGCAATATCATCCTGCCACCCCAAGCCTGCCTGCAAACGGATATCGAGAAATTGGCGCTGTTCGACATTGACGCGGCCGGTGGCACAAAGTGCCTCCAGCAAGTTCCTTGCCGCCTTTTCATTACCGGCTAACAGGGCGCGATCGAAGTCGCCTCGCAATTTACCAAATGGTTGCTGTGTTCGATCCGGCGTGACCGGACGCCGCCGCAGTACCGTCAAATAGAGAGACAAGGCGCTGACGATCCCTACGCGCGCACGGTCCGACACCGCAGTAAATCGAAACAGATGACGACCGAACCGCTCATGCAAAGCGGCTTCGATCGGGTCATCGGCGTTATGGGTGATCGGATGGCCACGGAAATCGCTGTAGCTAGCCCCGACCACGCTAGCGAGTTCGTCCGCCAGTGCTGCGGCGCTATTACTGTCGTGGGCGACCGCATACCAGGCAATCGGACCCTGTGCCGAGAATATGGGTAGGATTAGTGGCGCCCGTCCTTCCGTGGCAAGAAAATAGTCTATCCAAGGTATAACTTGCTCGCTCCACGCCATTGGCGCAGTGTTGCCGGTGATCGCGTCCCAGTGCAGCGCGTTGCGCCCAGCGAAGAAACGCGCCAACCAAGCGGCCTCTCCGCCGGGAATCCGATCGTTCATGACGCCTCCACATAGCGGCGAAATTCAAGGCGGGTGCGGGCTAGATCCTCCGGGTCAAGCGAGAACTCTACCCACTCGTCATTGATCACCATACCGTTGTAGGTCAGGTTCATGGAGCCCATCAGCAAGCTATTCGACAGTAAAATCCCTTTCGTGTGCAATTGATCATGGATCGTAATCGTCGCACGCTCGTGGAGCACGTGCTGCTCGACTAGATGGCGCAACTTCGTCAAGAAGTTGCGATTGCTCTCGTCGCTGCGCGTGACAATGGAGACAGTGGTCCCGCGCGTCATCAGGGCCGCCAAAACATCAACCAGGCGAATTTCGCGGCGCCCCCATTCGGGATTGAGTAAATCGAAGTTTCCCGATCTGTTGTCGATCAATACGACATCGCTAATCCATGGCGAGACAATCCAGAGTTCGCCACCAGCTCTTAGCATTTCGGAGACAAACATGGTTTGCAGCAATTMCTGCACCGTCACTGCGCCTGTCGTCTGAGTCTTGAATATGCGGCGATACAGATATGTCATTGCAATGCCTCAATCAATTCGATATCGGCTTGTAATGTACCGGCCGACTGTCGCACTCCCTGCAGGCGTGCATACGCACGGATGTATCCGGCATCAATCGGATTTGTCACGAGAGCGTTGAGTGCATTACCCAACAACATGCGTTCTCTCTCATTGCAGGTAAGCGTCACCAGTCTACCGTCCGACAGATGGGCCGCAGTCTGCGCAAGCCAGTCAGTCGCGGTAACGTCTACCCTAACGCGGTCATCGGCGATCGTTTCGGCCACAAGAAGACGCTCAATCGTCGGCAGATCGCAAAACGCGCTTCGCAGTTGCAACGCGGTTTGGCGCACGGCCTTCCCGCGCGCCCACAGGAGGCCGTAGATCGCACTAATGCGCCAGGCACCGCGATCAGCGCCAATTGCGGCGCCAAATTCCGATACCATGTGATCGATCTCATCCGCTTGACTCAAGAAATAGCTCATGACGCGCAAGTCGATCTCGATGCCAAGGCGCTCTTCCTCTGAGTCCCAACGCGAAAGAACGGAAGCGAGATAGCGATCTGTCGCTGGTCCCGCTCCCTGGCGTAAGATTCGGTTGCCCATCGAGACGATGAAACCGTGGAAAGGAGAGAATCCTGCTTCGACCAGCGCGCGCCGCAGGCGGCCTAGAATCCGCGTCATTTCGACATGCCCGCCTGCGGCACGGAACTCATGAATCAATCGCGCGACGTCCGAGTCGGCTTGCTGCGTTAGCAAACGCAGCAGGTCGGCCATCTGATGGTCGATCAGTTCGAACTCGCTCGTATCCAGATTGGCGCGCACCATTGAGAAAAATCGACGTGGATCTTCCGCATAATGACCCATGATTTGCTCAATCAATCCGCTACCGCCAGGAGTTTTCTCGGTTAGCCAGATTTCGTGCAAGCCGGGGTTGAAGCCTTGCTCGTGGTTTGGTGCGACCGGGCCGCGCGACAGGTCTACGCTCAAGTCCTCAGCATCAATTGTGGGGCACAGGTCAGTTACTGTCCGCAGGATTGCGGCTGCAAACGTGGCATGATAAACGCCCTGCAGCCAGGATTCCCATTCTTCCGTAATCGGCTCCCAGAGGACGTGACCTGCCATATGCAGCGCCTCAAGCACCTCATGGCGACGTAGGTAATCGTCCAGATCCTGGCGAAGCTTGTCAGGTGGGGAATCGTGCCCCTCTCCTTGATGGGCCTCCACGATATGCGACTGAAACATCATATTTAGTACATCGGCCATACTAACGCTGGCCGTATCGGATAGAAGCGCCCGATCGGCTGATGCCAAACTCATGCACTCCCGAACCGAGATATACGTAATCGCCGAAAGATAAATCTGCGCAAGCCATTCGCGGGCAAACGGGTTAGGCACCATCTCTAGGGTTTTGCCGCGCCATGCCTGGTCACTGAAGCGCGCCAGGCGTAGGGCTTGCCACTTGCGCTCGGTTCCCTTTCCCTGCCGAGAATAAAGGCCTGTCGGTATGCGCAACTGAAACAGCACCCCATCTGCGGCAAATTTGGCTCCCAACGCAACGGGGCACTCGTCCAGTGCAAATGTCACCTCAGCTCGCGTTTTCTCCTGGTCGACCCCAATCTCCGCTGAAGCACCACTTGCAAACCGCCGAACCTCAATCGGCGCATGCCGCGCGTGAGTGAAGAAGCCGACCTGTGCGATCACATCGGGCCAAATGCCGCCGGTGGGCGCCGACAACCAAATTGGCTCGACTTCCGGCACCAATTGGCTATGCCAATGCAGCATCGAGTTCGAAGAATCCTTAACTGCTTTCGGGGGCGCCTTCGGCTCTAGGGATAGCGGTCGATAGACAGGCATCGCAATACTGCTATCGCCATTCCAAACGAGGTAGTCACCGAGATAGACACACTGGCCGATCGACTTCACATCCAACAACGTGTTGATCTCCTCACCGCATGGCACGTCCTCTTCCCATGCCTGTGTCGGTGCCAGCCAGTAGCGCTCCGATTTGTGGTGAACCCCATAGCGGCGGCTGACGCGGCCCGGAGCGAATTCACGCAGCGCCGCAAAAATCGACATGGCAGGTTGATCAAACAGCTTGGCCTGATCAGCGCCGGGCAAGTCGATAGTGACCTCGGCAAGATTGAGGTCGGCAAACAGCGAAGCGGGAATGAATTCCGGCAGAGGATTGTTGGCAATCTGATAGTCCTTGCCCCCTTCGTTTTCGGCGCTCCAAGAGGTCGCAAGGCGTCGCAAGGCAGTCGGCAACACCGTAGTCATTAGTGGCCTGGGGTATTCCCAGAGCAGAGCGGAAACATCGTCGGCGGACAATTTCAGGGCGCGCTCCAAGTAACGGGCAAGGCGCAGAGTGCCGGCATCGGTCTCAAGAATCTGTTGTATCTCACGTTGCAGGCGCGCGCCCCGCTGCGCACTACCGGTCGGGCCGCTCAAATCCAGCCAGATGCTGCCGGGCGGCGCGTCCTGCAGGCGCAGGCCCAGGTAGTCGATTGTGGCGTAGACCGCCTGCATACGCGTGAGATAGCGGTTTGCCACGGGTAGTGTTCGCACCGGGAGCTCGGGATCGAACAGCAGATCATAGGACTGATACGCTGCGCGATCGCGGCCATAGTCGGAGAGCACCACAGTGGTCCATGGACGCATGCCACGACTACGCCCGGCCCGCCCCTTGCGCTGCAGGAAACTCGCGATGCCGCGCGGTGCCTTGTGCTGCACCACTGCGCCCACCGCGGGATCATCGAAGCCTACCTCTAGGACCGCGGTGGCGACCACCACATCGGCCGACGGATCGACACCGCGGTCTTGGGAACTGACGCGCTTGACGTTAAGGCGCGTCCTCACATCACCATGAAGACTTTCGCAAACGCGCCAGTCCTGCCCATTGATGTAGCGAAAGTGCGATGTGCCCTGTTTCCGGAGGTAAGCCAATCCGCCTTCCGGCGCGTGCCGCATGTCGGGATCGCCATAACTGTTACGCCCCTCCGCGCTCAAGAGATCGAAATACAGGCGATTGATGACATCAAGATTGTCCGTAAACACGRAAGTCTTCTGCCCGAAGACGCCCCCGCTGACGGAATCAGCGAGTTCGCGTGTCTTGGGATCCATGCACCGTTGCAACACCATAGTCGTCTGGATTGTCGTCGACAGCAATGCAGCACGCGATACCGGATCGCCGCGTAGGGCCAGCAGATACTCAGCACCTTCCGTCTCGATTTCGCGCGGTTGAGGTGAAACTTCCTCGACCAAACTAGGCCAACAACCGGTGAGCGCGGAGAAAAATGTCGTAGCATCGCGCAGCGTGGCCGACAATCCAACGAACCGCAACGACTGCTCAAGCAAGCGTTGCCACCGTCGCATCAAGTACGCGACCTGTGCGCCATGCCGCCCCTCATAGGTGTGGACTTCGTCCAGAAGCACTAATTCAGGCGGACGAATCGCATGAGGGCCCACACCGAAGAGATGAAACGACGCGCTGTCGGATAGGCGTTGATTCAGCATTTCAGTTGTGGTGAACAGCACGTCCGGTGGCCGCTTCTTGATGGTGTCGCGTGTGAGGGGAAAGATCTCCCCGTCTATCTCGAACGCGCACTTCGCGCAAATGAGTCGTTCGCGTCCGGTACGCCGATCCTGTTCGCGCCAGCGCAAGTCGCCACCGCACTCCAGGCAATTGAGCACAGTACAGACACGATCATCGCCCACTTTAGGCCAATTACACGTCTGGGCCGAACCTGGCGTGTCGCCAAAATAGGCGCCGACGCGGATCGTGTGTCGCAATTCGCTCGACAGAGCCTGTCTCAAAGCAAGCGATCGTTTCAATACTTCCCGCAACTGATCCTTGAGCAATTCCACTCGAGGATACAGCGCAATTGCCTTGACCCATGGCTTGGAAATGCTTTCGGCGAGCAAATGACGGACAATTGAGGCTAGTGCTGGCAAATAAAAGGCGAGCGTCTTGCCGCTCCCGGTGCCGGCGCAGACTATAGTCGCAAGTGGCGCATCGGTTTCGATACCACGAACGATGCGCTCGGCCGCGCGCACCTGGAATCCAGCCAGATTGAAGGCGCGGCCACCGGGTGTCAACAAGGCCCGAGCGGCCTGTAGCAATGAGGCGTTAGATGTCACGTTGCGCAGAACTACAAGCGCATCCTCAACTGATCGGTTCCTCTTCGGATATTGACGCGGTCGCCGCAAAAATCGGAAATCGGCCACCAGCGTCGGCGCCCGTTGCCAGCCCGTTTCGCCGGCATGTTTGGGAAACAGTTGACGCAATCGCGACAGCAATCGCACGGTCTCGGCCATGCGGGACCGGTATGCCACAGCGCCATCCTCCAAATCGACGACAGTTATCCACTGCCGCGAACGCAAGATCTGAATGACTGCATCGGCATCAAGAAAGTCATCAATTCCCTCGGCCAATCCTTCGTCGATTCGACGGTCGATCAAATCGACAAATTCCTGGCGACTAAATTGGCCGTCAACAATTCCCCAGGCGAGTAAGCGCGCTTCGCGCTCTTCGATCACGTCTAGGGTATTAAGAAGGAAGCGCTCTCTTGTTGTGGTCATGGCAATCCCATCACGATTTCGCGCGAACTACATAGCTGCTCAATAGGCCGTGCTCGTGCAACCAGGCAACGACTTCTGCGCCCACCAACTCCAAACTCGCCCCGGCGCTGGTAGCCGATGCGTCGAAGAAACGCTTAACCGCCGCCGGCATATCATGGGCCTCTATAAATGTAATCTTCGCTAACTCATCGGAGCAGTAGTGCACGTCGCGAACGGCTTCAGGGGTCGGTGGAATCGACTGCCGATAGCGGCTAAAGCGTTCATAGAGTTCTGCATAGCGCCCAATTGCCTGCTTGTTACCAGGAAGATGCAGCACTAAGGTCGAGCGCCGCTGATCTGGCGATAGCCCGGCAAATAGACGCGAACCGAAGTAATGTTTCCAATCCTGCCGCTGTGTTGCCTCGAAGCCACTAAGTAGGGCATCGAGTTTGGCGATCAATTGAGTCCAGCGTTGGCCCTGCTTGAGCGTCGAAGACTTTGTCGATTCGGAAAAGCGATCGGATGCTTTAGCAATCACATCCCTAACTGCTGGAATATCGGAGGGTATCGTCATTGGTACCCCCTCCTGGCACAACATAGTGACACGATCGATCAGTGCGCGCAGGCGGTTTTTCCGAACTTGCAATTCCTCGCTGAGGCCGGCAAGAATTTCTGCCTCCTCTACGCCGTTGCGGGCGGCATCCAGTTGTATGAGGCGCTCCGTGGCACGCAAAGCATCGTCTAACAACATGTCTTCTCCCCTTGCGCTTCCAGCGTCGTCAGATCAGCTAGCAGCGTCTCGAACATGGTGCGAATACTTTGCGCCTGCGTTGCCGGATCGATGCCTTGTGATTGCGCCTCGAGAAGCTGCACTTGTTTTTGGGCACTAGTCACGACCGTGCGTCCCTCTTTGACAAATCGTTGCGCGATAATCATAGGATTGATATCCAATTGTGCCAGACGGGTGATCAGTCTGATCTGATCTTGGTCGCTATCGGCCACTGATGCCTGCAGAGTAGTCAGAGATTCCTTCAGGGCGGCAGCACGAAAGGCTTCGCACAGCTTTTTGAATGTCGCTGGTGTTCCGAGATCATCCCGGCTCCATCCGCCTCTATCCGACATTTCGTCGCCAAGTTCTTTCAGCGCATCGGCCACCTCTTGCTTGGCAATATCGTCACCGAGTTCCTGTTGCAGAGAGGAGGCAATGCGAACGGCTTCCTCGAGCACTCTCTTCGCGCGCACCACGACGCGTGGCTCTGACATCGCTGTGACCTGTGCCCGTATTTCCTGCGGAATGAGTTCAGGTTCCGCGCGGTCGTCATCCTTGGCGAGATGCTCGAGCACTCGCATGATATCGACGCCATATGCGATCTTCCCAATGTTGCCTTGGAAACAACCACACTGGGCCAACACCAACTGTATTAGGCTCGGTCGAAGCAAAAGAGCCTCGTCCTGCAACGCGCGCCACTCCTGATATGTTACCGGTGCGAACTCGGCGGACCTTTCTTTCAGTTGCGGTTTGCCAAAAAGGAATGCAATCAAGCTCGACGGGGTACGGCCACGCTCGTTAATGCCAAGTAGGCGACTATTTGCGACCAGTGCACGCGTTGCGGTTCGCAAACGCTGCTCAGCATCTGTCCGGAGTAAACGCCGTGCTTCGGGAACGAGACGCGATACGAGGTTGCCCACACGCGCCAAATCGTCATCAGCCTCTGGGTAATCGAACTTCTTCTTTCTGAACTTGTAGAAACGTATCAATGCCATCAACTCGCTGCGGAGACGTCCCGTCGGGTCGCGGTTATCCTCTGCTACTTGCAGAGACTGCGCGGCAACACCTCCCTGGCCCTGGGCATTTGGTATGGAAATGCGATCGGGTTGCAGCGGCATCCTCTGGCAGCGCTCGCCATTCCAGTCAATGCGTTCACTGATCGCTGCCGCTAGTTCCTTGCGAATATCGTTTGCGATGCGCGACGGTAGTCGCTCGTTTTCCTGCACCCAGCGTTCAAGGGTTTCCTGCAGGGTTCGTTCTTCCGATGATGGGCCGGGCGGCAACGTTGGCAGCGGCGCCGGTTCGGGCCCAGGGCCGATCGGCTGTTGGGGTTCAGGAACAAAATCGACGTCGGGAACGGGCAGGTCGAACGCCTGGAACACCTCACGCGGAATTCGTCCGATGTCTGCGCGACTTTGCGGCTGATTGCCCCAGATGCTTACCACCGCGGAATAGCGGCGCCTTTGATCAGCGGTAAATGGTTGCGCCGTTAGCCATTGCGAGACATCCGCATTGTTGGCTGGGCCTGCGAATCCTGGGGGCGGAAATCGCTTTTCATCGAAGGCACCACGTCCGATCAGCAGCGGACTACGAATAATATGATCGATGATAAGCCTTGGAGTGAATACCAAGGCATCTCCTTGTCGGAGCGTCATCTCGGCCAGGCAAGCAATTGCCGATGTCGTGAACGGAAATAAGGGCGTATCGTCGACCTTACCGAAAGCAACGAGTTTGTTGTCTCCTCCATCGTCTGGATGTCGATACGGCGGGATCCAAGCACGCGCATTCTCTCTAGAGTGGTCGCGCTGCGCATAGTGGCGCGCCAGTGCGGCTTCGCCCCAACGCGCCGCATTCAGATAGGCGGCCACCAGTCGGGTGGTGCGCTGCAGGACCTCCTCCTTGTCTCTCAAATGACTCTCGACAATCCATTCGCGCTTTGCACGGGTCGCAATGGTGTCCTTACCCGTCAAGTAGCCATCGGTGACGGCAATGGCCGAGCGCATTGTCGCGAATTCCCTAACCCCGTCGCGCACCCCCTCCTGAATAAGGACGTTCAACAGCGTTTCCTGGATGCCGGTTAATGCCTTGAAATCTTCGACGAGGATGACGAGTTCACGGTCTGACTTCAACAGCAGGCGCCGAATTTCGAGTATGACGTCCTGCAAGGTCATCCCGCCCATCGCTTCATGCAATTGAAACAACTGCCGGGTTGCCTGATCAACAACGCGCCCATTTAGCAGGTTGGCCGCAACGCGCCTACCATGGCCCTCACGGGCCTCCATTTGCATACGGTAGTATTGTCTCACCGTCAGCGATGCATCCCTGTCGAGGTCGATCGAGTCCGGCAGCACGAAGTCATCAGCACAGAAGTCGTCGGAGCTCGCCGACTGCCCCTCAGCCGACTGTCCAGCAACAGCGCGTTTAACCACTTTCGATAAGACCTGCGCACGAATATGATCAACGACAGAGGCATCGGCCAGGAACTTTGGTAGCATTCGTGCGTGCGCCAATTGCTCCTTCAGAACCGTATTGGTCGGATTCGCCTGTACCTGCTCCCTTAAGTCCTTGGCGAGATCCTCCAGGGCGATTTCAAGTTGTGCCTGAAAACTGATCACCGCCGTGTCAATAGTGATCTCGGCAAGGGCCTTCTTAAATTCCTGTTTGACAGAACCGTATTGATTGTCTGGCAAAGGCGCCAGGATTAATTCGACTACGCTACGCAAACTTGCGCTCTTGGGAATCCGGATTACGAGATAGCGATCTGGCTGCGGCAGACTACGCAACCGAGCGGCCAGAATACGTACCAAGTGCGACTTGCCCACACCCGACGAGCCGGTAATCGGGACGACATGGGCGCCAGTCGGCACATTGGCCGTCATGAAGTACTCGTAAAGATCATCTTCGGATGCCGGCAACTTTTCTCCGCTCGGCAACTGCCGGTACGAGAGCGGCGATGGCTGATGCACTGCCAATAGCACAGATTCCGGAGCACCTTCGGCTTCCGGTTTGATACAGCTATTGACTTCCTCTGCGGTGGGCCAGTAATTCAGCAAACTCAATTGGCGTCTCCCAAGAAGCGGACATGGGTAAAGCTGGACCAGGTACGGTACGCGCGGCCTGTGAGCGTCAGTGCGGTGCCAGCATCGGCCCTTTTCTCTAGCGCGATGTTGCCGTTCAACTCAAGGCGGCGCAGAGCCAACGACAGCGACATGGACAGATGTTCGGCAGGAGTTCGACGCCAGTTTTCTGACCGCAATATCTCTTCGACTTGGCGCCGGTATTGTCCGCGATCGAGGACCGGCAGCCGCGTAGCCAACGCATCGATAAAGGCATCCGCCGGCACAGCCTGTTGGCTCGGCAGCACGTGCGCCAATTCACCGCGTACTGCCTCGGTTGGATCGAGGAAGAAGCTATTGTCGTCACCCGTTGCGAAGCCGAGATAGCGCGCCCAGACGCGCATGCCCGGCCAGCGAGAATCGTTCATAAAAATGAAATGTGGGCTAGGGACTTGCGTGCGTTCGAGGTGCTCGATGTCAGAGTTCGGCAACGCGTAAATGTCTTGCGCCAGCACCCATGACAGGGCTCGCGCAAAGTCCGCGGCCCGTGCGGCTCCCTCCTCAGTTTTTTCGCTACCTAAGGCCCCCCAGATTGGCAAGCAGTGCTCTGATTGCAGAATAAGATAACGGCATCTTGCAGGCAGGCGATCTGTCCAAGTCTCCAGGGTCTCGCCGCGCAGGCGTTCTTCAGTGAGTCGCACAACGCCGGCGTCGTCGGAGAACAACCCCAACTCAATCCAGCGCGCCATTGCGGCACGCAGGCGCGTAAGGTCCGGGTCCTTTCCGGTCTCAACGCTTGGCGGTGAGCACATGGAAACCAATTCCTCTTTAGCTAATGGACCTTGCTTGAAAAGCGCGCGAGCCAGAATGATCATGTGCGAATGCAAGCCGTCACTGGCGAGATTGTTGATAGTCACTGGCTGATCGTAAGTAGTAAATGTTCAAGATGCGTGGCGTAGGGGCTGATGTCGGCCAAGCGACGCTGGGAATTTGAGGGATCCAGAGAACTGCGAGGCAGGAAGATGAGATGCTGTGGCCGTTGTAGGAGTTGAACACGTTCGAATACGTCCGGTGCCACGTCGCGTCCCAAGACTGTGACGCGCGCCAGTGGCGTGTACGGTTCTCCATTACTTTCGTCGAGGCCTTGATGAATCACGACGCCGGCACGAGCACGGCGGTAGAGCAACCACCAGGCGGGCTCTCCGCAGACGCTAGAGGTGGCATCTGCTGCCACTTCCCGTACGCCGCACTCTTGCACGAGCCACCCGACAACTTTGATTATCGACTGTGTCAGCGCAGGCGCATCTGCATCGTAAAAGACATAAACGAAGGCCGGATCGATCCAGCTAAATCGTTGGTTCCATGCCGAGAAATCGCTTTGGCAGGTCCGCGCGATGGGAATCGGGAACGGCAGCCGATAGGTCCGCGTCGCATTGCCAGAGAAGCGATCCTCCTTGCACCCACCGCATACTTGCGT
>NZ_JBFTND010000143.1:0-18517 GCF_056397305.1 Cupriavidus sp. 05N40 | reverse complement strand
CCATATCGGTGTGTAGATATTCACCGGCATGGTGCGTTTCCCGAGGCATTAAATGAAGCGTTTTGCAGTAGCAGGTATCCAGATGCCGGTGTCGGCATTCGAAGAGAACATCACACAGATGAATCGTTACCTGGCGCATGTCAGGCACCGCTTTCCGTGGGTCGACATGGTGATGTTCTCCGAGCTGGCGGCGTTTGGCCCGAGCCCGGCCAAGGCCGAGGAAATGCCGGGCGCGGCCGAGGCCCGCCTGTGCGAGATGGCCGCCAAGTACGGCTTGTGGCTGATCCCCGGATCCTTGTTCGAGCGTCGTGACGGTGCCATCTACAACACCTCGCCGGTGATCGACCCCGCAGGGAACGTGGTTGCCCGTTTCCGCAAGCTGTTTCCCTTCAGGCCCTATGAGCAAGGCATCGCCGCGGGCAGCGAGTTCGTGGTGTTCGACGTGCCGGACGCGGGGCGCTTCGGCATCTCGATCTGCTATGACATGTGGTTCCCGGAAACCACCCGGACGCTGGTTGCGATGGGCGCCGAAGTCATCCTGCACCCGACCATGACGGACACCATCGACCGCGACATCGAATTGGCGATCGTGCGGGCGTCGGCGGCAACCAACCAGGTCTATTTCTTCGATATCAACGGAGTCGGGGACGGTGGCGTGGGCCGCTCCATCGTGGTGGATCCCGCTGGCTATGTGCTGCATGAAGCCGGCCCGGGCACCGCGGAGATCATCCCCGTGGAGATCGATTTCGAAAAGGTCCGGCGCGAGCGCGAGCGCGGCTTGCGCGGGCTTGGCCAGCCGCTGAAGAGCTTCCGCGACCGGGTGGTGGAGTTCCCGGTCTACCAGCGCGACAGCGGCGCGGATGCCTATCTCCACACGCTTGGCAAGCTGGTGAAGCCGGGTGTCCTGGAAGACGCGCAGCCGGAAGTGACCGGGCCGGCTGGCGAGTAGCCGCCGGGGGCAAGGCCCCGGCAGGCCGTCACGTTATTCCCGCATGGCGGGAAAAAACAGAATTGGAATTTCCGAGGGAAAGCGTGATTGCTGGCCCAATGGATGGCGCTTGCCTTTCGGGTTGTTATTGACCCGCTTGATAAACAGGAATGGGTGAATATCAGGCCTGGAATAAAACGGTCGTTCGATTAAACGGATTTGCAGTTGCGGATCCGCGCATTGAGATTATCTAGTTAGCAGAGGAATAACATGGCACGCAGCACGGCACGAAAAGCAAAGACCGGGCAACACATTTCCCTAAACCGTTACCGTAGCGTTTGGGAAATGCGCGCGGATGGCTGGATGAATCTGACTGATGACCTGGGCCGCCTGGTCAATCTCGCGCGGGAGTGCAAGGAATTCATCGAGCGCCACGCCCGGGTAAAAGAGACGCTGGCCATGCTCGAGCCGATCGAGCGGTTCTGGGCATTCCCGGGGCACCGATTGTTCGAGGAGCTGAACGCGTGGTTCGAGGCTGGCGATCTGGGCCGGCTGAACATCGCCGTGCACCGTATCRACCGCATGCTGGCCAGCGATACCTACCGTCACAAGAAGCTGTCGCTGGATGCGGAGTCGGAGGAGCCGTCCGAGATCGAGACGGAAGAGGAGATGCAGGCGCAAATAGCACGGCCGTACTTTGAGGTCCTGATCGTCGACGACATGACGCGCGAGGATGAAGAGGCCCTGCGCCGGCGCGTTCAGCGCAAGCAGCGCGTGGATGATCCCTTCGTGTGGGACGTGGTGGTGGTGCCAAGCTTCGAGGATGCGCTAATAGCAACGCTCTTCAACTTCAACCTGCAGGCTTGCGTGATCCGGCATGGATTTCCGTTCAAGTCCGAGTATGAGCTGGACCTGCTGCGCAAGTTCCTGGAAGGGCTGGACGAGGGCATCGAGGAGCAGCCGGAGTCCGAGCGCGGCCCCTTGCTGGGCCAGAAGATTGCCGAGCTGCGGCCGGAACTGGACTTGTACCTGGTCACGGACGTGAAGGCCGAGGAGATCGCGTCGCGGCTGGGCGAGGTCTTCAACCGGATCTTTTTCCGGGAAGAGGACCACACCGAGCTGTACATGTCGATCATGAAAGGGGTGTCGGAGCGTTACAAGACGCCGTTTTTCACGGCGTTGAAGGAGTATTCGAAGCAGCCGACCGGGGTGTTCCACGCCTTGCCGCTGGCACGCGGAAAGTCGATCATGAACTCCCACTGGATTCAGGACATGGCGCAGTTCTATGGCCTGAATCTGTTCATGGCGGAGACCTCGGCTACGTCCGGCGGGCTCGACTCGCTGCTGGACCCGATCGGCCCCATCAAGGTCGCGCAGGAATATGCGGCGCGCGCATTCGGTGCGCGCCGCACCTTCTTCGCGACCAATGGCACTTCGACGGCCAACAAGATCGTGGTGCAGGCGCTGGTCAAGCCGGGCGATATCGTGATGGTGGACCGCAACTGCCACAAGTCCCACCACTATGGCATGGTGCTGGCGGGCGCCAAGGTGGCGTACCTCGACTCCTATCCGCTCAATGACTTCTCGATGTACGGCGCGGTCCCCATCGCCCAGATGAAGCGCACGCTGCTGCGGTTCAGGCAGGCGGGGACGCTGCACAAGGTCAAGATGGTGCTGCTGACCAACTGCACCTTCGATGGCGTGGTCTATGACGTGAAGCGCGTCATGGAGGAGTGCCTGGCCATCAAGCCGGACCTGATTTTCCTGTGGGACGAGGCCTGGTTTGCCTTCGCCCGCTTTCATCCCACCTACCGCCAGCGCACCGGCATGGATTCGGCGTCGCGCCTGCGCCGCGAGCTGGATAGCGAAGACTATCGCCGGCGCTACGATGCATTCACCGAATCGTTCGGCGGGGCGGACTGGGATGATGAGGAGAAGGTCGTCGCCACCCGCCTGATGCCGGATCCGGACCGCGCGCGGGTGCGGGTCTACGCGACCCAGTCCACCCACAAGACCCTGACCTCGCTGCGCCAGGGCTCCATGATTCATGTGTGGGATCAGGACTTCAAGGACAAGGCGGAAGAGGCGTTCCACGAGGCGTACATGACGCACACCTCGACCTCGCCGAACTACCAGATCCTGGCCTCGCTCGACGTCGGCCGCCGCCAGGTGGAGCTGGAAGGCTACGAGCTGGTGCAGCGCCAGATGGAACTGGCCATGACGCTGCGCGAGTGGATCCACACCCACCCCTTGCTCAAGAAGTACTTCCAGTTCCTCAACGTCTCCCGCGTGGTGCCGACCGCGTACCGGCCGTCCGGCATCGAGGCGTACTACAGCCCGGAATCCGGCTGGGCCAATATGGAAGCCGCGTGGCGCGTCGATGAATTCGCGCTGGATCCTACCCGGCTGACCCTGTCGATCGGCACCTCCGGCATCGACGGCGATACGTTCAAGAACAAGTACCTGATGGACAAGTACGGCATCCAGATCAACAAGACGTCGCGCAATACCGTCTTGTTCATGACCAACATCGGTACCACGCGTTCGTCGGTGGCCTACCTGATCGAGGTGCTGATCAAGATCGCCAGGGAACTGGAGGAGCGCACGGCGGACATGAGCGTGATCGAGCGCCGCCTGCACGAGCGGCGCGTGTCGTCGCTGACCAAGGAACTGCCGCCGCTGCCGGACTTCTCGCACTTCCACTTTGCATTCCGCAGCGTGTGCAACAGCGGGCAGATCGAGACGCCGGACGGCGATATCCGCAAGGCCTTCTTCATGTCCTATGACGAGGAGAACTGCGAGTACCTGAACATGGCCGAGGTGGCCAGGGCCATCTCCAAGGGCCGTGAGGTGGTATCGGCCTTGTTCGTGATTCCCTATCCCCCGGGCTTCCCCATCCTGGTGCCGGGGCAGGTGATCAGCTCCGAGATCCTCGAGTTCATGCAGGCGCTGGATGTGCGCGAGATCCACGGTTACCGCCCGGAGCTGGGATTCCGCGTGTTCAGCGACGGGGCGCTCCAGCAACTGGCCCTCCAGGCAGCCGGCGAGGCCGCGGCGGCGGTGGCGGCCGCGGCAAAGGCGTCGGTCTCGACCGTTGTGGAAGTCTCGACGGCAACGGTCGATGAAGTGGCGGCGGTGGCCATGGCGGAACGCCCGGCGGCAAAAAAGTAGCGAGGCGGGAGGCCGGGATTGGCGCCCGGCTTCTCGCAACAGAGCCCATGTCGACAAAGAAAAAATGCCGGTCCTGGCTGTCCAGGAGCCGCGGGAAACCCGCGTCCAGCCGGCCCCGAGTTCATCAGGAGAAAGCCACGATGCAAAAAGTCCGTAATGTCTCAGATCTGCGCGTGATGTTCCACAGGAACGAGAAGCCCATCTACTTCATCAGCGCCACCAACTTCAATCTCCTGGGCATCGATCAGTGGGTCAACCGATTCAAGTACATCAACTATATCGATTGCTTCGACGGCCGCCATCCCAATGTCTTCGTGCCGCAAGAACTGCCGCACGAGGAGTTCACCTCGATCGAAGACATCAATAACTACCTGCTGCAGCACAAGGATGTGGTCGAGCTGATCGAGCAGCGGGGGGGAAGGGCGGCGGCGACCTTCCTGATGTTCGACGAGAAGACCGAAGAGCTCGCCGACGAACTCGGGCTGGACGTGTGGTTCCCTCCGGCTGCGCTGCGCAGCCGCTGCGACAACAAGATGGAGACCGTGCGCATCGGCAACAAGGCGGGCGTGCACTCGGTGCCCAATGCCCTGGAGAAGGTGGACAGCTATGAGCACCTGATGCAGATCGCGGAACACTACGGTCTCGGCAGGGACCTGGTGGTGCAGAGCGCGTTCGGCGACTCCGGCCACACCACCTTCTTTATTTCCGGCGAGGACGATTTCAACAAGCACAAGGACGAGATCGTCAACGACCCCGAAGTGAAGATCATGAAGCGCATCAACTGCCGCGGCGCGACCCTGGAGGCATGCGCCACGCAGTCCGGCACGCTGGTCGGGCCGCTGCTGACCGAGGTGGTGGGCGCGCGCCAGCTGACCCCCTACAAGGGCGGCTGGTGCGGCAACGAGATCTTCCCTGGGGCGTTCTCCGAAGAAGTCAGGATGAAGGCACGCGACATGGCCTTCCGCTTTGGCAACCAGTTGCTGGAGGAGGGCTATCGCGGCTACTTCGACCTGGACTTCCTGATCGACGTCGATAGTGGCGAGGTGTATCTCGGCGAGCTGAATCCCCGCATCTGCGGCGCCAGCCCGATGACCAATCACGCGGCCTTCGCCTATGCGGACGCGCCGTTGTTCCTGTTCCACCTGCTGGAATTCTCTGGTGTGCCGTTCGACCTCAATGTGCGCGAACTCAATGAGCGCTGGGCCGAGAAGTCGTTCATCGACGGCTGGTCCCARCTGGTCATCAAGTACACCGAGGACAACGTGGACATCGTGACCCATGCACCGCCCTCGGGCATCTATCGCATGGCGTCCGACGGCTCCGTGTCCTACCACCGCTTCGACTCCAACCGGCGCGAGATCGAAAGCGAGCAGGAAGCCTTCTTCCTGCGCATCACCGGGCCGGGCGATTATCGCTACGAAGGCGCCGATCTTGGCATCCTGATCACGCGGGGCCGTTCGATGAACGACGAGTTCAAGCTCAACGAGCGCGCGCACCAATGGATCCGAGGCATCAAGCAGTACTACGTGGCCAAGCCCCTGGTTCCCGCGCTGGCGGAGATGGCGCCGCAGCCGGGCGCATTCAAGATCCTGTAGGCCGAAGGTCCAACCACGAGAGGGCAAGAATTCATGCGTTGTACATTCGAAGCGATCAGCGAGGACTTGCCCGGCCACCGATGGCAGAACATCTTCCGGCAATTCTGGCCTGGATACCGGCAATGGTATCTGCGCGACGGCGATCGCGCGCGGCCCGGCTTCCTGATGTGCCGCAAGGCCTTGCGCCACCATATGCCGGAGCTGGTCCCGACCTGGGAGCGGCTGGTCGAGCTGGCCGGGGGTGGCGACCTGGAAGCGCGCTTCCTGTCGATGTGGGGGCCGCCGCCCTACATTGCCGGTTGTTCCCAGGCGGTGTGGCTGCCGGTGGACGGGCAGCAGGCTGCCGGCGCCACGCCTGCGCTGTTGCGCAATTACGATTTCGCCCCGGCTTTGCTCGAGGGCGTGTGGCTGGCTTCCAGGTGGCATGGCCAGCGGGTGGTGGCGGTCAACGACTGCCTGTGGGGCGCGCTTGACGGCATCAACGAGAGCGGCCTGGCCGCGTCGCTGTCGTTCGGGGGCCGCAAGGCGGTAGGCAATGGATTCGGCATTCCACTGGTCCTGCGCTACGTGCTGGAGTTCGCGGAGAACGTCGACCAGGCGGTGGAAATGCTCGCGCGCATCCCGGTGCATATGAGCTACACGGTGAGCCTGCTTGACCGCCGCGCACAGTGGGCAACGGTGTTTGTCACGCCGGACCGGCCGCTGGAGGTGGTGCGCAAGCAGGCGGTGAGCAACCTGCAGCATGGCGTCGAGTGGCCGGCGCACGCCAATGCGACCCTGGCCGAAGCCAGGGAGCAGACGCTGGCGGTTGCCGTGCGGCAGGCCGAGGATGCCAAGGCTGTCCTGCGCGCGCTGCTACGCCCGCCACTGTTTCAGACTTCCTACGGGCGTGGCCACGGCACGTTGTACAGCGCTGTCTATCACCCCTATGACGGCTCCGTCGAGATGGTCTGGCCAGATGCCGTCTGGCGGCAGTCCTGCAGCCATTTCCTGCCTGGCGCCCGAATGATCGAGTTCGACGTGGAGAGCACGGCGCTGCCGCACGCGGTGGCGCCGGCGCGCCGGTGGATGCTCGACGATGTGGGTAGTTTTCAGTGAGTTTCCCAGTCTCATCGGTCATCGGGGAAGGCATGCATATAGATACCAGATAYCGCGCGGCCATTGGCCGAACGCTAACCATCTGATCCGCTGGAATACAAAGAGGACGCGGTCCGTTCCGGTCCGCGGCGACCCAATTCGCCTGAACATATCAGGGGTTGGCGGCTTCGGAAAACGTGGTGCTTTGGACTTTAGTGTGGGCACTGCATGCGGGTGCGAGTTGCCGGAAGCATAACGCTGCTGGTTTGCTCCCGCTCCCTCTCCCGCTCCCGCCATGCGGGAGAGGGAAGCTACGGCAGCGCCGGAATTTGCCCGGCGATGCATCGACCCACATGAAAGTCTGACGCACCGGAAAAGCAGGCTCGCAAGAATCCAAGGAGCAGTCATGAAAAAAAAGCGCCCGATTACCACCTACATCGTCATCGCGATGATCCTCGGCATCATCGTCGGCTATAGCTGTAACAAGGCCTTCCCGGATCCCGGTACGGCCAAGGAGATCGCCGGCTATATATCGATCTTCACCGACGTCTTCCTGCGGCTGATCAAGATGATCATCGCACCGCTCGTGTTCTCCACGCTGGTGGTTGGCATCGCGCACATGGGCGATGCGAGTACCGTTGGCCGCGTCGGCGTGAAGGCGCTCGGCTGGTTTATCGTGGCTTCGTTCATCTCGCTGTCGCTTGGCCTCGTTCTGGCCACCTTCCTGCAGCCTGGCCATAACATCGGCCTGCCATTGCCGGATGTGGGCGCGGCCACCAATCTGAAGACCAATGCCTTTACGCTCAAGGACTTCATCACGCACCTGGTGCCGAAGTCCGTGGCCGAGGCCATGGCCACCAATGAGATCCTGCAGATCGTGGTGTTCTCGATCTTCTTCGGTACCGCGCTGTCCACGCTGGGGGAGACCGGCAAGCGGCTGGCAGGCGTCATCGATGATCTCGCGCAGACGATGCTCAAGATCACCGGCGCCGTCATGTGGATGGCGCCCGTGGCGGTGTTTGCGGCCATTGCCTCCACCGTGACCACGCAGGGGCYGGGCATCCTCGTCACCTTCGCCAAGTTCATGGGTAGCTTCTATCTTGGCCTGGCGGTGCTGTGGGGCCTGCTGGTCCTGGCCGGCTTCTTCTTCCTCGGCAAGCGGGTATTCACGCTGATCCGGCTGATTCGCGAACCCTTCCTTCTCTCGTTCTCCACCGCCAGCTCGGAGGCCGCCTATCCGAAGATGCTTACCGCGCTGGACCGGTTCGGCGTCAGCCGCAGGATCTCCAGCTTTGTGCTGCCGATGGGGTACTCCTTCAACCTCGACGGCACCATGATGTACTGCACGTTCGCCGTGCTGTTCATCGCCCAGGCCTACGATATCCATCTGCCGATCGGGACCCAGATCACCATGTTGCTGCTGCTCATGCTGACCTCCAAGGGGATGGCCGGGGTGCCGCGCGCATCGCTGGTGGTGATTGCCGCCACGCTGAACCAGTTCGGCATTCCGGAAGCCGGTTTGCTGCTGATCATGGGGGTCGACCAGTTCCTGGACATGGGCCGTTCGGCGACCAATGCGGTAGGCAACTCGATTGCCGCCGCGGTGGTGGCGAAATGGGAGGGCCAGCTGGCGAGCGAGTCGGATCTGGACGGTGAGGGCGACAGCGCGGCATCCGACGCGCGCGCCCCGCTCGGCAAGCCGGGCGTGGTCCAGGCCTGACCAGCCTGCGCGGGGGCGCCTCGCAGGCGGCCTTGCGCGTGGTGTGCCGGGCATTGTGCGAACGATCACTGCAGGAGTGCAAATCAAATGCTTTCAAATGGAACACGGGTGGGCGGCGGGCGCGGCAGCCGCAGGTGCCGGCGAATCGCGACGTGGGCGGCGGTTGCGCTGTGCGCGGCACTGGCTGCCGGCGCGGCGTCGGCGCAACCGGCGGGGGAACTGGCCGGCACGCTGAAGAAGGCGAAGGAAAGCGGCACCCTGACCATCGGCTATCGCGAGTCGTCCTTGCCATTCTCGTACCTGGACAGGCTTGGCAAGCCGGTCGGCTATTCCATCGATATCTGCCGCGCGATCGTGGACGCGGCGGCGGTGGAGGTGGGCCGCGAGGTCAGCATTCAATGGGCGCCGGTCACCTCGGACAACCGCTTCGATGCGGTCACGTCCGGCAAGGTCGACCTGGAATGCGGCTCGACCACCAGGAACGTCGAGCGCCTGAAGCGCGTGTCGTTCTCACCGGTGATCTTCGTGGCCGGGACCAAGCTGATGGTGCCGAAGGGATCGCCGGTCAAGTCGTTCAGGGACCTGAAGGGGAAGACCGTAGTCGCGACCGGCGGCACCACGAATGTGGAGGCGCTCGAGCGGCTCTCGGCTCGCTTCGGCCTGCAGCTGAACGTCATCAAGGCGCGGGACCATGCCGATGCGTTCCAGGTTTTGCAGCACGGTGGCGCGGACGCCTATGCGGGCGACGATGTGCTGCTGTACGGTTTTCTGCGTAGCGGCGGCGCTGGCGGCAAGTTCCAGATTGTCGGCGATTTCCTCTCCTACGATCCCTACGGGATCTTGTTCCGCAAGGGTGATCCGCAGTTTGCCGCCATGGTGGACAAGGCCGTGCGCGAGATGGCCGTGTCCGGGGAACTGGACCGCACGTACAAGCAATGGTTCATGAACAAGCTGCCCACCGGCGAGCGGCTCGGCTTGCCCATGAGCGCGCAGCTCGATGAGCTGATACGGGCCATTCCGGACCAGTCGGAATAAGGGACCAGTCAGACCAAGGGACTAGCGGTCGGGTCGGCGTGGCTGCGCGCTTTGGCGCAGCCGGAAGGCGAATCATGAAACAGATCGAGCTGCTATGCCGGATGGCCGCGGGAGCGCGCCTGCGCGTCGCGTGCAATCCCTGGGGCGAGCCGCTCCAGGGCGCGTTTCTGGAGGCGCCGGAAATGCCTGCCGGCGCGCTGTATGTCCATCAGTGGCAGATCGGCCGGCTGCTTCGGTCAGGCTTGCTCTGCCGCCGCCGCGATTCGGCGGCGGCGTCTGCGGAATTCATCCTCAGCGCCTCCGGCCTGGCCGCGGGCGCCCGCAACGCTCAGCGATGGCTGGCGATGAACGCGCGCAGTTGCGGATAGATTTCCTCGCGCCAGCGTCGGCCGGAGAAAATGCCGTAGTGCCCGCAGCCCTGCGCTGTCACATGCTGCTTGCGCGCGCGGGGAATGCCCGAGCAAAGATCGTGCGCCGCCGCGGTCTGGCCCGCTCCCGTGATGTCGTCCAGTTCGCCCTCGATGGTCAGCAGCGCCGCGCCCGTGATGTCCTGCGGCCGTACCGGCTTGCCGCCGATCTCCCAGGTGCCGCTGGCCAGCCGGAATTCCTGGAACACATCGCGGATCGTATCCAGGTAATACTCGGCGGCCATGTCGAGCACGGCGTTGTACTCGTCGTAGAAGCGCACATGGGCCTCGGCGTCGTCCAGGTCGCCATCGACCAGGTTCTGGTAGTAGTCGTAGTGCGATGAGAGGTGGCGATCCGGGTTGGTCGCCACAAAGCCGGCGTGCTGCAGGAAGCCCGGGTAGACTTTGCGGCCGTGGCCCGGGTAGTTGGCCGGCACGGCATGGATCACGTTGTTCTCGAACCACTCGAAGGACTTGTCGGTGGCCAGCGCGTTCACGGCAGTGGGGCTGCGGCGCGCATCGATCGGGCCGCCCATCATGGTCATGGTCCGCGGCGTGGCCTCGCCGGCGGAAGCCAGCAGGGAGATGGCGGCAAGCACAGGCACGGCCGGCTGGCACACGGAGATGACATGCAGGTTTTCCGCGCCGATCTGGCGGATGAAGTCCTGGATGTAGTGTACGTAGTCGGTCAGGTGGAACGGGCCGTCCTCCGCGGGCACCATGCGGGCATCGATCCAGTCGGTCACGTAGACCTTGTGGTGCTGCAGCAGCGTTCGCACCGTATCGCGCAGCAGGGTTGCGTGGTGGCCGGACAGCGGGGCGCACACCAGCACCACCGGCTCGTCCTTCAGCAACTGGATGACCTGCGGATCGTCGGCATAGCGCTTGAAGCGCAGCAGCTTGCAGAAGGGCTTCTCCACAATGGTCTGTTCCACGATGGGAATGTCCCGGCCGTGGCACCGCACCGACTTGATGTCGAAGGGCGGCTTCTTGTAGTCCTTGCCCAGGCGGTAGAGCAGTTCGTAGCCGGCGGCCATCCGGTTGGCGCCCGGCATCATGGACAACGGGCTGAGCGGATTGGTGAAAGTGCGCGACGTTGCCTGCGCCAGCGCGGTGAGCGGCAACAGCATGGCGCTCTTGAGTTCGTGGAATTGGTAAAGCATGGGGAATGCCTGTAAGTCTGGAAAATGGGGGCGTCCCCCGCGCTACCGGGGGGATTGAGGTTCAAGCGTGGATCACTCCTCGGCCTGCACCTTGTCATAGGCGATCTGCAGGCGGCGCAGCTTGGAGTACAGCGTTTGCTTGGGGATGGAGAGCGCCCTAGCGGTAGCCGCCACATCGCAGTTGTTGCGCTTGAGCTCCTCCATCACAACGACCCGTTCAAACTGCTCAAGCTGTTCGGGCAGGCTGTTGCCGTGGCCGGCGTGGCTGCGGTGCAGCTCGAAATCATCGGACAGCAGCCCGAGCACGAAACGGTCGGCCACATTGCGCAGTTCCCGCACATTGCCCGGCCAGGAATGGGACAGCAGCAGCTCGAACTGCGCGTTCCCGAGCAGCGGCGCCGGCCGGTTGAAGCGGGTGGCGGCCTGCAGGATGAGATGCTCGAACAGCAGCGGGATATCTTCGCGGCGCTCGCGCAGTGGCGGCAGGTCGATAAAGGCCACGCCAATGCGGTAGTACAGGTCGGCACGGAACTTCCTTTGCTCGCTGAGCAGTTTCAGGTCTTCCTTGCTGGCGGCAATGACCCGGCAATCCACCGCGATGGATTCGTTCGATCCCACCCGTTCGATGGAGCGCTCCTGCAGCGCGCGCAGGAACTTGACTTGCACCGACATCGGCATGCTCTCGATTTCGTCGAGGAACAGGGTGCCGCCCTGCGCATGCTCGAACTTGCCGCAGCGCCGCCGCGTGGCGCCGGTGAAAGAGCCCACCTCATGCCCGAACAGCTCGCTCTCGGCCAGGGCTTCGGGCAGGCCGCCGCAGTTCAGCGGCACAAAGTTGCCGCTGCGGCGCGCGCTGTGGTCGTGCAGGCAGCGCGCCACCAGGTCCTTGCCCGTGCCCGTCTCGCCATAGATCACCACGTCCGCCGGCGCATCGGCCAGCGCGCGCACGGCGCGGCGCACCCGTTCCATCTGCGCGGAGCGGCCGATCAGGCAGGCCTGGATCCCGTGCCAGCTTTCCAGTTGCTCGCGCAGGCCCAGCACTTCCAGGCTGAGCTTGCGCCGGTCGRCGGCACGCCTGACCACGGAGACCAGCCGCTCGGAGGAACACGGCTTTTCGATGAAGTCGTACGCGCCCTCGCGCATGGCCTGCACCGCCATGGTGATGTCGCCGTGGCCGGTCATCAGGATCACGGGCAGGTCGGGGTCGATGTGCCGGATCTCGTTGAGCCAGGCCACGCCGTTCATGCCCGGCAGCTTGACATCGCAGACCACCACCACCGGCTCGCCGATACCGATGCTGCTGCGCGCCTGCTCCACCGAGGCAAAGCCGTCCACGGCGAAGCCCGCCAGTTCGAGGGCCTGCGAGCTGCCCACCAGCACATCCTCCTCGTCCTCGACAAAAACCACGCGGATGGGATGGGTGTCAGTCATTGGATTCTCTCTCATGCGACGGCGCCAGCGGCAGCTCGACCACGAACTCGGCACCGGCGGGCGCCAGGTTGCGGGCGTACAGGCGGCCGCCGAACTCGCGCACGATATGCGCCGAGATCATCAGGCCAAGGCCCAGGCCCTTGCCCGCCGGCTTGGTTGTAATGAATGGGTCGAACAGGCGGGGCAGCACGTCGGGATGGATGCCGGGGCCTGTGTCGCGGATGGTGACGATGCAGAGGTGCTCTTGCCGGGCCGCGTGGATCTCCAGCTCCCGCACCGGCGCGCCCGACAAGGCATCGGCGGCATTGCCCAGCAGGTTGACCATCACCTGCTCGATGCGGATCTCGTCGGCCAGGACGCTGATGTCGGCGGGGTCGATCGCCACGCTGACCGTGATATCGCGCTCGCGCATCCGGGTGCTGACGAGCAGCAGTGCGTCCTGCACCGCCTGGCGTACCAGCACCGGCTGCACCGCGTCCTGGGACTTGAAGGCAAAGACCTTGAGCTGCTGCGTCAGGCGGCCAAGGCGGTCGATCAGCTTGGCGATGCGCTGGAGATTGCCCGCCACATCCTTGAGCCGGCCCTTTTCCAGCAGCACCTCGGCGTTGTCCGACAGCGTGCGCATGGCCGCCAGCGGCTGGTTGAGCTCGTGCACCACGCCGGCGGACATCTGCCCGAGCGCGGCCAGCTTGCCGGCATGGACCAGGTCGTTCTGCAGCGCGCGCAGCTCGGCCGTGCGCTCCAGCACCTTGGCCTCCAGGCCATCGTGCGCGGCGCGCAGCGCGCGTTGCGCCGCGGCTTGTTGTTGCCCGGCGCGCAGGCGCAGTGCAATCACCAGCGCCAGCAGCAGTATCACCATGCAGGCCAGCAGGGCGCCGATGGCGGCGTTGCGGGCCAGGTTGCGCGCCGGCAGTTCGTCATCGAGCAGCATGATGCGCCAGAGGCCGTGGTTGACCGTGCGCTCCGAGGCCAGGTAATCCATGCCATCGAGGCGCACGCGCGTGGTGTGGGCGTCCAGCCTGGCGCGTACCTGCCAGTCCAGCGGCATCAGGTCGGACTTGCCGTAGGTGCGCGCCAGGCCGGCCTCGGCCAGCATCGCTTGCGTCAGCGGCGCCAGCGGGCGCAGCCGCCACGGCGCGAGCGACGCCAGGATGACCACATCGCGGGCGTCGACCACCAGCACCTTGCCCGGGATCTGGACCCAGTTGCGTTCCACCGCGTCGAGGTTGACCTTGACGGTAGCCACGCCGCGCTGCGCGCCGCCTTGCTGTAGCGCGTAGGCGAGGTAATAGCCGGGCCGCCCGGAGGTAAACCCTACGCCGTAGAAGCGGCCCCGGCCGTGCTCGAGCGCATCGCGCATATACGGCCGGAACGAGAGATCGGCGCCCACCGGGGTGCCCGGCTGGTCCCAGTCGGCCGCTGCCAGGGTCAGGCCGGAGCGCTGGGTGACGTACAGGTTGTCGGCGCCGGCGGTTGCGGTGATGCCGTGCAGGTAACGGCTGACCTGCTGCTTGAGCGCCACGTCATCGGGCCGGCTGAGCAACGCGAAGACATCCGTGGTGGATTCGAGCAACGATGGCAGGTAGTCGAACCGGGACAACTCGCCGTCAAGCCGCGCGGACACGACATCGAGGCGATGCTGGGCGGCAACCCGCAGCTGATCGAGCCCGGCGCGCAACGCCATGGCATAGGCCAGCCACGTGGCCAGCGCGATCGCTACCAATGCCATACCGCACCAGATTCCCATGCGCATACGGCCGAGATTCATGTCGCGAGCCCTTTCTCCGCGGTCCTCGGCGAGGCAGGACTTGTCGTGCGGATACCAGTGATGGAAGCGAGACCTGTGCTCGTCCAGGCACAGGTCGAGTGAATGCAGTGTACTCCCGGAGCACGGCTGCGCGAAACCCGCGCAGCCGTCGGCGGGGATGTGCGTCGTGTCGCGCCGCAGCATGTTCCGGGGCCAGCTAGGCATAGCGGAGCTCGCCGGTCTTGCCACGGAATACCCGGTACGAGAACACCGTATAGCCGGCGATGGCCGGCACCGAGATGCACACGCCCACCAGGATCACCTTCAAGGCCTCCGGGCTGCTGGCGGCCTGCCAGATGGTCAGGCGGTGGATCACGACAAACGGAAAGATGCTGTAGGCCAGCCCGAGGAAGCTGAGCACAAAGACTCCGATCAGCAGCACGAAGGGCAGCCAGCTCACCGGCCCGCGCACCACGCGGGTGTTCAGCAGCATGCGCAGGGCCACGAGCGCGAGGCCGGTCACCAGCGGGATGGAGGCGAGGGCGACGATCTGCGGCAGCACGAACCAGCGCTCGCGCACCACCGGGCTGATCCAGGGCGTGGCAATCGAGATCAATGCCAGCCCGCATACCATCGGTGCCCACGCGATCCTGGCCCAGTGCACCGCGCGCTGCTGGAGTTCGCCCTCGGTCTTCATGATGAGCCAGCACGCGCCGAGCAGCACATAAGCCATTGGCAACGCCACGGCGATGGCCGCAGCGAACAGGGGATAGTTCCAACCGGTACCGAAGCCACTGATGTAACGTCCCAGCATCCAACCTTGCGAGACCGACGCGATCGTCGAGCCGGCGAAGAAGAGGCGATCCCATATCGGCTTGTGCGCGCTCTTCACCTTCACCCGGAAGTCGAACGCCACGCCGCGCAGGATCAGTCCCACCAGCATCAGCGTGACAGGCAGGTAGAGCTCGGTCAATATCAATCCGTGCGCCCTAGGGAAAGCCACGAGGAGGATGCCGATGCCGAGCACCAGCCAGGTTTCGTTGGCATCCCAGAACGGGCCGATCGATGCCACCATGACGTCTTTCTCGGCCGGGGTGGCCCGGTGCATCAGCATGCCGACGCCCAGGTCATAGCCGTCGCTGATCACGTAGACCAGCATGGCCACGCCCATCAGCGCCATGAAGATCACGGGCAGGGCATCGTCAAAACGCATCCAGGTCATGGCTGGCTCCCGATTGGCAAGGCGTGCGTGGCGACGGCGCCGGGCGCAGTGGTGATTTGTCCGGCGGGCTCGTCCCCGGGCGGCGCCTCCGGCTTCTCCGCCAGGTACTTCAACACGCTGACATAGGCGACGATCAGCGCGAGGTACACCGTGACGAACAGCGCCAGCGTGAGCGCGATATGGGGCGCCGGCACGCTGGAGGCCACATCGGCGGTGCGCAGCAGGCCGTAGACGATAAAGGGCTGGCGCCCGATCTCGGTGACGTACCAGCCGGCCACCGTGGCGATCCAGCCGGAGAAGGTCATGCCCGCGAGTCCCCACAGGAGCGCGCGCGGCAGCCGCTGCGGCTGCCAGCCGGCGCGGCGGTACCACCACCAGCCCAGCCAGCTGGCCGCCAGCATCAGCACGCCCATGCCCACCATCACGCGAAAGGCGAAAAACAGCGGCAGGACCGGCGGATGCGCATCGCCGAACGTGTTCAGCCCGCGGATCTCGCCATCGGAGCGGTGGGTCAGGATCAGGCTGGCGAGATGGGGGATGCCGATGGCCGCGCGATTGGTGCGAGCGCCTGCGTCGGGAATGGCGAAGAGCAGCAAGGGCGCGCCGCGCTCCGTCTCCCATACGCCCTCCATGGCGGCAATCTTCTGCGGCTGGTGCTCGAGCGTGTTCAGGCCGTGCATGTCGCCGACCACGATCTGCAGCGGGATCGCGGCCGCGGCAAGGGTCAGCCCGACCCGCAGCACCTTGGGCGCGGACAGCTGCGCCGTGCCTTTGAGCAGCTGCCACGCGCTCAGCCCGGCGAGCAGGAAGGCGCAGGTCAGCGCCGAGGCCAGCAGCATATGGCAGAAGCGGTAGGGGAAGGAGGGGTTGAAGACCACGGCCACCCAGCTCTGCACGTGGAACTCACCATTGATGATCTCGTAGCCCTGTGGCGTCTGCATCCAGGAGTTCAGCGCCAGGATCCAGAAGGCGCTGAGCGTGGTGCCGAAGGCGACGAAGAAGGTCGACATCAGGTGCACCCGTTCGCTTACCTTGCCGTGGCCGAACAGCATCACGCCGAGAAAGCCGGCTTCGAGAAAGAATGCGGTCAGGACCTCATAGGCGAGCAGGGGCCCGGCAATATTGCCGACCGTTTCCATGAAGCCCGGCCAGTTGGTGCCGAACTGGAAGCTCATGGTGATGCCGCTGACCACGCCAAGCGCGAACGTCAGCGCGAACACCTTGGTCCAGAACCGGTAGGCATTCAGCCATGCATGGCGGACCTGTGGCGAGTCGGCCGCCAGGTAGCGCCAGCGAAAGAACAGCAGCAACCATCCCAGGCCGATGCTGATGGTCGGGAACAGGATATGGAAAGTGATGTTGGCAGCGAACTGCATGCGCGCCAGCAGGATGGGATCCATCTATCCGGGCCTCCGCCGTGGGTTATGGATGGGCGCCGCGGGGGCGGCTGGTATGCGCCCCTCTCCCGCTTGCGGGAGAGGGGCGTGCGGCAACGCAGATTGCCGGGCCGCGGTGTGGCTTGAACGAGATCAGCGCTTGCCTTCGCCGCTCAAGCCATTCGACATGCCGATCAGCACGCCGCTGACCAGCGTGGCGTAGTGCTCGAGCCAGGCCTCGGTGCTGTTTTGCGCAAAGGCCCGTCCCTCGCGCGTGAACTCGCGCGCCTGGGTGGCCAGCTGCTCGACCACCGCCGTCGCGCTGGCCCCGGTGGCCGTGCCCTTGAGCTTCATGCCGTCCAGCACCGTCGACCACGGCCCCTGCACGGCCTGCGGCAACTCGCCGATGGATTTGGCCACCGTACTGAACAGCGCGTCCTCCATCTTCTCGATGTCGGCCACGGCCTTCTTGAGGTGCGTTTCACGCAATTGCGCGCCCTGGTCGACGATCTGCTGCAACGCCCGGCGATTTGCCTCCACCGCCTGCACCAGCGCGGCGTCCATGCCCTGCGCCACCTGCGACAGCATCGGCTCGAGCCCTGCTCCCGCGAGCCCGCTGCTGGCCGCCCCGGAGGAGGCCGCCTGGGTGACCATCTTCAGCGTGTCCTTGATGCTCTTGAGCGTCAGTTCCCGGCTTTGCAATGCCTTGAGCGTCGCTTGCTGGACCGCTTGCTGCAGGGATTCGCCTTGCTTCTCCGACGCTTGCGTGAACTGCTGAATCAGCGCGTCGCGATCGATGCCCATGGATTTCATGTGGTCTCCGGTTGCTGCCTTGCGTAGTTGTTCTGTTGCCATGCGGTGGCCATGCGGTGGCCATGCGGCGGCCGTGCGCCGGCCGCCACTGCCAGACGTCACTGCATATGCTGGCCGCCGTTGATGGCGATGTTGGCGCCGGTCACGAAGGCGGCTTCCTCGGAGGCCAGGTAGATGATCAGGCCCGCCACTTCTTCCGGCTTGCCCAGCCGGCCTACCGGGATCTGCGGCAGAATCTTGGTGTTCAGGATCTCCTCGGGAATGGCGGTGACCATCTTGGTGCCGATGTAGCCGGGCGAGATGGTGTTTACCGTGACGCCTTTCCTGGCGACTTCCAGCGCCAGCGCCTTGGTGAAGCCGTGCACGCCAGCCTTGGCTGCCGAGTAGTTGGTCTGGCCGAACGCGCCCTTCGAGCCGTTGACCGACGAGACATTGACGATGCGGCCCCAGCCGCGCTCCACCATGCCGTCGGCGACCTGCTTGGTCATGTTGAACAGGCTGTCCAGGTTGGTGCGCAGCACCGTGTCCCAGTTCACCTTGTCCATCTTCTTGAAGGTCATGTCGCGCGTGATGCCGGCGTTGTTGACCAGCACGTCGACCGGGCCGGCGACTTCCATCACGGCCGCCACCGCCTTCGCGCACGAATCGAGGTCCGCCACGTCGCAGGGCACGGCGAGGATGTCGTAGCCGCGCGCCTTCATCTGCTGGACCCATTCGCCATGGGTGGTGTTGCCCGGCGAATAGGTGACCGCCACCCGGTAGCCGGCATCGGCCATCTTGGTGGAAATGGTTTCACCCAGGCCGCCCATGCCGCCCGTGACCAGTACTACGC
>NZ_JBFTND010000142.1:0-18546 GCF_056397305.1 Cupriavidus sp. 05N40 | reverse complement strand
GTCCGCCTCCGCGCCGCCGGGCGCGCCCGCGCGCCAGGCCGGCCGGGCGCCACTGCGCGTGGCCGGCGAGGTACGCGTGGTCAACCACGAGGCCGGGCCGATCGACGCGCAGCGCCTGCCGGTGGAGTCGGTGCAGGCGCGCGTGGAGGTCAGCGAGGCCGCGCAGATCGTGCGCGACCTGCGCGTGGCGCTGCCGGGCCGCGGCGAGATCCGCGGCAGCGGCGCGCTGCGCGACGGCCGCGGCGGCTTCGACCTGGATGTGCGCGACCTGGACCCGAAGGCCTTGCACGGCAGCCTGCACCGCGTGCGGCTGTCGGGGCCCGTGATCCTGCGGCTCGAGCCGGGCCGGCAGAGCGTGGCGGTGGACCTGTCCGGCGGCGGGCTCAAGCTGTTCGCCGATGCGCACCTGGATGCGGATGCGGTGACGCTGACCGCGCTGCGCGCGGGCATCGGCACCGGCTCGCTCAATGCCGAAGGCAAGCTCTCGCTCAAGGACGGCCAGCCGTTCAGCTTCAAGGGCAAGCTCGCCAATTTCGACCCTGCGCGGCTGGCCGAAGTGGCGCCCGGGAGCATCAATGCCGATTTCACCACCAGCGGTACGCTCGCGCCCGAGCGGCGCATATCGATCGAATTCGCGGTGCGCGACAGTGTCTATGCCGGCCTGCCGATGCGCGGCGAGGGCAAGCTGCGGCTGGCCGGCGAACGCCTGCTGCCGAGCCAGGCCACGCTCGACATGGCCGGCAACCAGGCGCAGCTCAGCGGCAGCTTCGGCGCGCGTGGCGACCGCCTCAGGCTGCATGTGGATGCGCCCCAGCTCGACCGGCTCAAGTTCGGCGTGGCCGGCGTGCTCAAGCTCGACGCCGACATCACCGGCACGCTGGCCAGGCCCGAGGTGGTGGGCAGCTACAACGCCCAGTCGCTGGTGGTGGGCCCGCACCATGTGGCCAGCGCCAGCGGCACCGCGGAGTTGCGCGGCGGCCTGAACGGCACGCTGGCGCTGCAGCTCAATGTGCGTGACTACCGCGGGCCGGCCGCCTCGCTGCGCACGCTGGACGCCACGCTCAGCGGCACGCAGGCCAGCCACACCTTCGACCTGAAGGCGGCCGGCGCGATGCACGACCGGCCGCTGCAGCTGACCCTGGCCGGCCAGGGCGCCTGGCAGGGCCAGCAGGGCTGGAGCGGCACGATCCGCACGCTGGACGAGCGCGGCACCGTCAACGTCCGGCTGGTGGCGCCCACGCAGCTGCAGGTGGCGGACCAGCGCGTCAAGCTGGGCGCGGCCGGCTTGCAGTTCGAGCAGGCGCGCGTGAACGTGGACAGCTTCGAGTTCGACCACGGGCGCATCCGCACCCAGGGCAAGCTCGACGGGCTTCAGGTGGCCAACCTGCTGCGCCTGGCCGAAGCCCTCACCGGCGAGGCGCCGCCGGTGCGCTCGGACCTGGTGCTCGACGGCAGCTGGAACATCACGCTGGCGGAGACCGTGGCCGGCTTTGCCGAACTGCGCCGGCGCAGCGGCGACGTCTCGGTGAGCGCGGGCCGCGGCATCACGACGCTGGGGCTTGGCGAGAGCGCGCTGCGTGCCGACTTGTCCGGCAACCACATCAGCGTGCGCGGCGGCGTCACTGCCTCGCGGCTGGGCAAGCTGGTGGTGGACGCCTCGGCCGGCCTGGTGCTGGAGCAGGGCCTGATGACGGTGACGCCGGCCTCGCCGCTGGCGGGCAAGGTGTCGATGGACGTCCCGCGGCTCAAGACGCTGGAGGCGCTGACCGGGCCGCAATATGCGTTCGACGGCAAGCTGGCGGCCACCATGCAGCTGGCGGGCACGGTGGGCCAGCCGCTGCTGACCGGCACCATCGACGGCGACGGCATCGCCATCACGATGTACGACGAAGGCATCCGCCTGACCGACGGCATCGTGCGCGTGGCGCTGGACCAGAACACCATCGAGCTCAAGCAGGTCGAGTTCCACGGCGGTGACGGCAAGATCGTCGCCACCGGCAATGTGAAGCTGGGCGAGACCGATCCCAACCTGAGCGGCAGGATCGTCGCCGACAAGCTGCAGATCTTCGCCAGCCCGGAACGCACCCTGATCATCTCGGGCGATGCCAATATCCTCAACGAGAACCGCCAGATCGTGATCCGCGGCAAGTTCCGCGTGGACCGCGGCCTGTTCGACCTGCCCAAGGCCGGCGCGCCGGTGCTGGGCGACGATGTGGTGGTGGTACGACGGCGTGACCAGCGCGAAGTGAAGACCGCCGCGACGCCCGCGCCGGAAGCCAAGCCGGCCAGCCGCTTCAGCCCGCTGATCGACCTGACCCTGGATCTGGGCGATAACTTCCGCTTCCGCGGGGCCGGCGCCGACCTCAGGCTGGCGGGCCAGCTGGGCGTGCGCAGCGCGCCGCTCACGCCGGTGCGCGCCACCGGCACCATCCGCGTTACCGACGGCACCTACGAGGCGTTCGGGCGCAAGCTAAACATCGAGCGCGGCATCGTCAACTTCAACGGCCCGGTGGACAATCCCAACCTGAACATCCGCGCCATGCGGCGCAACCAGGAGGTCGAGGCCGGCGTGGAAGTCACCGGCACGGTGCGCCTGCCGCGCGTCAGGCTGGTCTCGGAACCCAATGTGCCGGATGAGGATAAGCTGTCATGGCTGATGTTCGGCTACGGCGCGGAGAGCAATACCACCGGCCAGTCGCAGCAGCTCAATGCGGGCGCCCTGGGTGGCGCGGCGCTGGGCATGCTGGGCGGACGCGCCGGCAAGGGCATCGTGCAGCATCTGGGTATCGACGAGTTCTCGATCGGGCCGAGCACGGCGGGCCTGAACGAACAGCAGGTGGTGAGCGTGGGCAAGGCGGTGACCGAGCAGATCTCGGTAGGCTACGAACAGAGCCTGACCAGCTCTTCCAACGTGGTCAAGCTGACCTGGGCCTTCTCGCGGCGCTGGTCGCTGATTGCCAAGGGTGGTTCGATCAACGGGCTTTCGCTGCTGTTCAACCGCCGCTTCAACAACTGGGGCAACCTGTTCAGCGGTGCCTCGAGCGCAAGGAGCCAGACCGATGCCAGCCAGCAGGCCGACAGTGACAGAAGCCCGGCGCCGGGCAATCCCGCCTCGGATGCGGCGGCGCCCGCGCGGCCCTGACGCCCATGGGCGCCTTCCATCCACGATTGCGCCGTACCGGCGCCTTGCCGCCATGGGACTGATTTCCTCCGTGCTCGCCCTGCTCGGGTGCGACCAGCAGAAGGTCGACGAAGCCATGAAGAAGGCGGGCGATACCGCGCGCGCGACCTGGAACTCGGTCAAGCCCGACAGCCAGCTGTTCAAGGGCATCGTGGTCGGCGAGTCGGGCGAGGAGGACGTGCGGCGCCAGGCCGGGCGCCCGGAGATCGTGTGGGAGGAAGACGCGGGCGGGCGCCGGCTCGAATATCCGCGCGGCCCGGAAGGCGCCACCACGTGGATGGTGACGATCGGCGCCGACGGCAAGGTCCGGGCCATCGAGCAGGTGCTGAACGCGGAGAACTTCGCCCGCGTGCGCGCCGGCATGAGCCGCGACGACATCCGCCGCCTGCTCGGCAAGCCCACCAAGGTGGAAGCCTTCGCGCTGAAGAAGGAAGAAGTGTGGGGCTACCGCTGGTGGGAGACCTCGCAGGACAAGGCCTTCTTCAATGTGCACTTCGACGCCGCCGGCAAGGTGACGCACACCTCGCGCAGCGATGATCCTTCGAAGGTGCAGGGCGGCTGATCCTGTCCTGCCGCCCCGGCGATCCGCCTAGCGGATGCGCATGCCCGGGACCGCGCCTTCGTGCGGCTCCAGGATCCACAGGCCCGGCGTGGCCTTCTCGTCAGCGGCGGAGGCGGCCAGCACCATGCCTTCGGACAGGCCGAACTTCATCTTGCGCGGCGCCAGGTTGGCCACCATCACCGTGAGCTTGCCCACCAGCTGCTCCGGCGTGTAGGCAGACTGGATGCCGGAGAAGACGTTGCGGGTCTTGCCTTCGCCCAGGTCCAGCGTGAGCTGCAGCAGCTTGTTCGAACCTTCCACCTTCTGGCAGGCCACGATCTTGGCCACGCGCAGGTCCACCTTGGCGAAGTCGTCGATGGTGATGGTCTCGGCGATCGGCTCGATGGTGGCGGTGCCGGTGCCCGCTTCGGCGGCTGGCGCGGTGGCCTGCAGCGAATCGCGGTTGGCGGCCAGCAGCGCGTCGACCTGCTTGGCGTCCACGCGCGTCATCAGGTGCGAGTACGGCTGCACGGGGCGCGCCGCGCTGAGCTGCCGGTCGATGGCACGCCAGTCCAGCGGCTCGATATTGAGGAAGCGCTCCACGCCGGCGGCCATCAGCGGCACTACCGGCTTGAGGTAGACGGTGAGCAGGCGGAAGGCTTCCAGCGAGACCGAGCAGGCCGCGTGCAGGGCCGCGCGCTTGCTCTCGTCACGCGCCAGCTCCCAGGGCTTCTCGGTGTCGACGAAGGCGTTGACGGCGTCGGTCAGCTCCATCACCAGGCGCAGCGCCTTGCTGTATTCGCGGCTCTCGTAGAGATGCGCGACTTGCGGCGCGGCTTCGCGCAGCTGCTCGAGCAGCGGGTGCGCGAGCGCGGCTTCGTCCACCACGCCGTCGAAGCGCTTGACCAGGAAGCCGGCGGCGCGGCTGGCAATATTGACATACTTGCCGATCAGGTCGCTGTTCACGCGCGCGATGAAGTCCTCGAGGTTGAGGTCGAGGTCTTCCATGCTGGCGTTGAGCTTGGCGGCGAAGTAGTAGCGCAGCCATTCCGGGTTCATGCCGGTGTCGATATAGCTCTGCGCGGTGATGAAGGTGCCGCGCGACTTGCTCATCTTGGCGCCGTCCACGGTCAGGAAGCCATGGGCGAACACGTTGGTCGGCGTGCGGTAGCCCGAGAAGCGCAGCATGGCCGGCCAGAACAGCGTGTGGAAGTAGAGGATGTCCTTGCCGATGAAGTGATACTGCTCGGCGGTCGAATGCGGGCCCACCCAGGCATCGAAGTCGATGCCCTTCTTTTCCGCCAGGTTCTTGAAGCTGGCGTAGTAGCCGATCGGCGCGTCCAGCCACACGTAGAAATACTTGCCGGGCGCGCCCGGGATCTCGAAGCCGAAGTAGGGCGCGTCGCGCGAGATGTCCCAGTCAGACAGGGTCGAGGCCTCGCCTTCGCCGCCCAGCCATTCCTGCATCTTGTTGGCGGCTTCCGGCTGGGCCAGGTCGGCCACCCACTCGCGCAGGAAGCTCTCGCAGCGCGGGTCGGACAGCTTGAAGAAGTAATGCGCGGACGACTTGCGCACGGGCGTGGCGCCTGAGACCACCGAGTACGGGTTCTTCAGGTCGGTGGGCACGTAGGTGGTGCCGCACACCTCGCAGGAGTCGCCGTACTGGTCCTTGGCGCCGCACTTCGGGCACTCGCCCTTGATGAAGCGGTCCGGCAGGAACATGTTCTTGACCGGGTCGTAGAACTGCTCGACGTCGCGCTCGGCGATCAGGTCTTCGGCCTTCAGCGACAGGTAGATCTTGTCGGAGAGCTGCTTGTTCTCTTCCGAATCGGTGCTGTAGTAGTTGTCGAACGACACCTGGAAGCTGTCGAAATCGCGCTTGTGCTCGGTCCACACGCGGTCGATCAGTTGCTTGGGGGTGATCCCTTCCTTCTCCGCGCGCAGCATCACGGGCGTGCCGTGCGTGTCGTCCGCGCCCACGTAGTAGACCTCGTTGCCCATCATGCGCTGGAAGCGCACCCAGATGTCGGTCTGGATGTACTCCACCAGATGGCCGATATGGATCTGGCCGTTGGCGTATGGCAGGGCAGAAGTGACGAGGATGCGACGTGCGGTCATGGAAGAATTGCCGGTCAGGGGGTAAACAAAGTGGCGGGCGGGCGCCGGAGCATGCGTCAGGGCGCGCGCCGCAAGACGGCTATTCTAACAAGCGGTGTGGCCAGCGCGCGCGGGCACGGGGCCCGCGCCGCCGGGCGGGACAGGCCCGGCGGGAATTCGGTGCCTTCTCGTGTGATCCAGGGATAACTCGAAATCATCGGGACAAAAAAAGCGCCGGTCAGAGCCGGCGCAGCTTTCCACAACGGAAAAGGAGGAGAAATCAGGTACCGCCCGGGAGGTCAGTCACCCATCGCGAGCCAGCAACGGTGACAAGCGGTACCTGTTTCTATGACTCCATCATCCTTGAATTGGTTTCAAAAAAATTTCGACGCGGCGATTTTGTGCGCGGCCCGCCTCGGTGGCGTTATCCGCCACCGGCTGCGTCTGCCCGCGTCCTTCGGCTGCCAGGCGGTTGCGCGAGACGCCGCGGTCACCCAGGTAGCCGGCCACGCTCTGCGCGCGGCGCTGCGACAACTGCATGTTGTAGCTGGGGTTGCCGGTGCTGTCCGTATGCCCCACCACGGTCGCCGTTACGTCCTGGTGCTGGCCAAGGGTCTGCGCGACCTGGTCCAGCACCGAGCGGAACGACGGCTTGATGCTGGAGCTGTCCGTATCGAAGGTCACCTGGCTGGGGATGTTCACCTTCAGCGAGCCGTCCGGCTGTTCGGTGATCTGCGTGCCCGTGCCCGCTGTGTCCTTGTTCAGCTTGCCGCGGATGGTGTTCCAGTTGTAGCCGGTGGCCCCGCCCAGGGCACCGCCCACCGCCGCCCCCACCAGCGTGCCGGTGGTATTGCCGCCAATCAAGTTGCCCAGGCCCGCGCCGACCGCAGCGCCCACGCCGGTGCCGACCGCAGTCTGGGTGCCCTGTTCGGTGGCGCAACCGGCGGCGAGCGCGGCGACGATGGCAAGGCTGACGAACTTGAGTTTCATGCTTTCTCCTTCAGGACGAATCTTTCTGGCTGGATTTGATTTGACGGGGTGCGTACAACACCGCTAGAAATAACGCGGACGGCACGTGAATACAAGTGCCCGGCGGCATTACGCCGGGGCAGGCGTTTCTGGCGCACTACAATAAAGACATGGTGCCGGCTGCACAAGCATGCGCCTGTGACAGTTGTAAGTGCGTGTAAATCCATGTGCGATGCAGGGACTTGTCGCCCCCGCACCACCCTCGACCAGCGCGTGGTCCATACTTTGATACAGTACGCGGCTTCCCCATATTCAGTAGCGGAGATTGTCTTGAGCCTCACCATCGACCAGGTTACCGAAGTCCTGCGCACCGTGATCGACCCGAACACGGGCCGGGATCTGGTGTCCACCCGTTCCGCCCGCAACGTGCGGGTCGATGGCGGCGATGTGTCGCTGGAGGTCGAGCTGGGCTATCCCGGCAAGAGCCAGCTGGAGCCGATGCGCAAGGCGGTCGTTGCCGCGTTGCAGCAGCTGCCCGGCCTGACCAATGCCAGCGTGGCCGTCACCACCAAGATCGTTTCGCATGCGGTGCAGCGGGGCGTCAAGCTGCTGCCGGGCGTCAAGAACGTGATCGCGGTGGCCTCCGGCAAGGGCGGCGTGGGCAAGTCCACCACCGCCGTCAACCTGGCGCTGGCCTTGTCCGCCGAAGGTGCACGTGTCGGCATGCTGGATGCCGACATCTACGGGCCCAGCCTGCCGATGATGCTCGGCATCGCCGGCCGCCCCGAGTCATCGGACGGCCAGACCATGGAGCCGCTCGAAGGCCACGGCCTGCAGGCCAACTCGATCGGCTTTCTGATCGAACAGGACAACCCGATGGTGTGGCGCGGCCCGATGGTGACCTCGGCGCTGGAGCAGTTGCTGCGCCAGACCAACTGGCATGACCTCGACTACCTGATCGTCGATATGCCGCCGGGCACCGGCGACATCCAGCTGACGCTGTCGCAGAAGGTGCCGGTGACAGGTGCCGTGATCGTCACCACGCCGCAGGACATCGCGCTGCTCGATGCCAAGAAGGGCCTGAAGATGTTCGAGAAGGTCGGCATCCCCATCCTTGGCATCGTCGAGAACATGGCGGTCTACTGCTGCCCGAACTGCGGGCACGTAGAGCATATCTTCGGTGAAGGCGGCGGCGAGAAGATGTGCGCGGACTACGGCGTGGAACTGCTGGGCAGCCTGCCGCTGAACCGCTCGATCCGCGAGCAGGCCGACACCGGGCGCCCCACGGTCGTGGCCGATCCCGACAGCCCCGTCGCCGAGCTGTACCGCGCCATGGCGCGCAAGGTGGCGGTGAAGGTGGCGGACCGCGCGCGCGACATGACCAGCAAGTTCCCCAGCATCGTGGTGCAGAACACCTGAGCACCATTGGGCCGGGCGGCTGCGGCCGCCCGCGCCAGCCAACACCCCATATGACGGATTTCCAGCCGATCCAGTTGATCCCGCCGGCGGCAGACGCTGCCGCCGATTTCACCGCTGATTTCGCCGCCGATGCCGAGCAAGCGGCACGCGCCGACTTGTACGGCCTGCTGGCCACGCTGTTGTACCGTGCGCCCGATGCCGTGCTGCTCCACCATATCGCCGCGAACCGTGCCCATGGCGACGATGCCGCGACGGCGCTGGGTGAAGCGTGGAACCGTTTGTGCGATGCGGCGTCCGCCACCACCGTCGCCGAGGCCGCGGGCGAGTACCAGGCCATGTTCGGTGGCGCTCCCACTCCCGCCGTCTCGCCGCAGGGCGCCCGCTATGCGCGGGCCTGCCCGCTGCCGGCGCTGCGCGACGAGCTGGCGCGCCATGGCCTCGTCCGGCGCGAAGGGGTCGGCGAGAGCGAGGATCATATCGGCACGCTGTGCGAGGTGATGCGTGTGCTGGTGGCGGGCGGGCAGGCCGGCGCCGGCGGCCTTGCGGCCCAGCAGCATTTTTTCGCGAGCTACCTGCGGCCATGGGTGGGCGACTTCGCCGATGCCGTGGCGGCGCACCCTCAAGCGCGTTTCTACGCGCGCGTGGTGCGGCTGCTTTCGGCATTCATGGCGGTCGAGTCCATCGCGCTCGAACCCGCCTGACGCCGGCGCGGCCGCCCGGCGGCTTGCCGCCCGATGTCGGTCACGGCGCGCCAACTGGCAGCAAACTCACCACAGCGCGTCACATTGGAGCGGTACAATCAGCCGCACAACACCGTGAGAGGAGGTTCGGCATGAAGCATGTACGCGTACTTTTCGGTCTGGCGCTAGTGGGCACCCTGGTGGGCACCCTGGCGGGCTGCGGCGGCATGGGGACAAACGGCGGGGACAGCGCCGTCGCCAGCCTGGACGCCAAGAGCGGCACCGCCACGCAGGGCACCGTGACCTTCACCCAGCGCGGTGACCGCGTGCTGGTCAAGGCCGACGTGACCGRCCTCCCGCCCAACACCGAGCACGGCTTCCACGTACACGAGAAGGGCGACTGCTCGAGCCCCGACGCCATGAGCGCAGGCGGCCATTTCAACCCGACCGGCAAGCCGCACGGCTCGATGTCGATGCCCGACCACCATGCAGGCGACATCAACAACCTCCGAGCCGATGCCAGCGGCCGTGCCCAGGCCAGCTTCGAGCTGAGCGGCGTGACCGTCAGCCCCGGCCCCACCAGCGTGGTGGGCCATGCCGTGGTCGTGCACAAGGACCCGGACGACTACCGTACGCAGCCGACCGGCAATTCCGGCGGCCGCATCGCCTGCGGCGTCGTCGCCAAGTCCTGACGAGCGGGCGCGGGRCGGGCCGCCGCCCTTGCTTGCCCGCGCGGTCGCTGCGGCCGACGGGCGCCGCGTCCCGCGCGCAACGGGCACAACGGGCGCAACGGGCACGCGCGACATCGGCGCCGCATTCCCGATCCTCCCTTGCGCACCGCGTTTCCCGCGCTGCACCGGCCCCGGCCGCCCGGATTCCCCGCTGCGGCGGGCTGTCCCGCCTGAAGCCGGGAGCACCGGCAATTGGTTGTACAATGCGGCCCATCGCGAGGCCCCGGCAGGTCCGGCGTGCCGTGAGCAAATGCGAGCAGCGTTCCCCGGCTGCCCGGCGCGGCAAGGCCGCCGCCCGGCCGCGCCCCCGAGCCTGCCCTCATTTGTTCATCCCGGTACCCTTATGAGCATCAAATCCGATAAGTGGATCCGCCGCATGGCGGAACAACACGCCATGATCGAGCCGTTCGAGCCCGGTCAGGTGCGGGAGTCCGACGGCCGCAAGATCGTTTCGTACGGCACCTCGAGCTACGGCTACGACATCCGCTGCGCCGACGAATTCAAGATCTTCACCAATATCAACAGCACCATCGTCGATCCCAAGAACTTCGACGAGAAGTCCTTCGTCGACTTCAGGGGCGATGTCTGCATCATCCCGCCCAATTCCTTCGCGCTGGCCCGTACGATGGAGTATTTCCGCATCCCGCGCAGCGTGCTGACCATCTGCCTGGGCAAGAGCACCTACGCGYGCTGCGGCATCATCGTCAACGTGACGCCGTTCGAACCGGAATGGGAAGGCTACGTGACCCTGGAGTTYTCSAACACCACSCCGCTGCCCGCCAAGATCTACGCCGGCGARGGCTGCGCCCAGGTGYTGTTCTTCGAGAGCGACGAGATCTGCGAGACTTCCTACCGCGACCGCGGCGGGAAGTACCAGGGCCAGCACGGTGTCACACTGCCGAAGACCTGATCCCTTTACAATGCGCGCGTCGCGGCGCGGCCGGCTCCACGGGGAGCATCGACCAGCCGCACGCCAAGCCTGAACGCCGAGCCACATGCAGCCCAGGGGAGTGCGTCCCCGGGCCATGTGGCTCAAGTCCTTCTTGCCGCCCAAGGATGCCCTATGAAATTCCGCTTTCCCGTCATCATCATCGATGAAGACTTCCGCTCCGAGAACATTTCCGGCTCGGGCATCCGTGCGCTAGCGCAGGCCATCGAGCAGGAAGGCATGGAGGTCATGGGCCTCACCAGCTACGGCGACCTGACTTCGTTCGCGCAGCAGTCCAGCCGGGCGTCCTCGTTCATCGTGTCGATCGACGACGACGAGTTCGTCAGCGAGGACGACCGCCCCGAAGCGGCGGCCATCGAGAAGCTGCGCGCCTTCGTCAATGAAGTGCGCCGCCGCAATACCGACCTGCCGATCTTCCTGTATGGGGAGACCCGTACCTCGCGCCATATCCCCAACGATATCCTGCGCGAGCTGCACGGCTTCATCCACATGTTCGAGGACACGCCGGAGTTCGTGGCGCGCCACATCATCCGCGAAGCGAAGGTCTATCTCGACTCGCTGGCGCCGCCGTTCTTCAAGGCGCTGATCGCCTACGCGCAGGACAGCTCCTACTCGTGGCACTGCCCCGGCCACTCCGGCGGCGTGGCCTTCCTGAAGAGCCCGGTCGGCCAGGTGTTCCACCAGTTCTTCGGCGAGAACATGCTGCGCGCCGACGTCTGCAACGCCGTGGACGAACTCGGCCAGCTGCTCGACCACACCGGCCCGGTGGCGGCCTCGGAGCGCAATGCCGCGCGCATCTTCAACTCCGACCACATGTACTTCGTCACCAACGGCACCTCCACCTCGAACAAGATGGTGTGGCATGCCAACGTGGCGCCGGGCGACATCGTGGTGGTGGACCGCAACTGCCACAAGTCGATCCTGCACGCGATCATGATGACCGGGGCGATCCCCGTCTTCCTGATGCCCACGCGCAATCACTACGGCATCATCGGCCCGATCCCCAAGAGCGAGTTCGATCCGGAGACCATCCGCCGCAAGATCGCCGCGCACCCGTTCGCCAGCCAGGCCAAGAACCAGAAGCCGCGCATCCTGACCATCACCCAGGGCACTTACGACGGCGTGCTGTACAACGCCGAACAGATCAAGGAAATGCTGGCGAGCGAGATCGACACGCTGCATTTCGATGAAGCCTGGCTGCCGCACGCGGCATTCCACGAGTTCTATCACAACATGCACGCGATCGGCAAAGGCCGCCCGCGCAGCAAGGACGCGCTGGTGTTCGCCACGCAATCCACGCACAAGCTGCTGGCCGGCCTGTCGCAGGCCTCGCAGATCCTTGTGCAGGATTCGGACACGCGCAAGCTGGACCGCTACCGCTTCAACGAGGCGTACCTGATGCACACCTCGACCAGCCCGCAATACTCGATCATTGCCTCCTGCGACGTGGCGGCGGCGATGATGGAAGCCCCCGGCGGCACCGCGCTGGTGGAAGAAAGCATCCAGGAAGCCATCGATTTCCGCCGCGCCATGCGCAAGGTGGAAGGCGACTACGATGCCGGCAATAACGGCGACTGGTGGTTCAAGGTATGGGGCCCCGACGCGCTGGTCGAGGACGGCATCGGCGACCGCGAGGAATGGATGCTCAAGGCCAACGAGCGCTGGCACGGCTTCGGCGACCTGGCCGACGGCTTCAACCTGCTCGACCCGATCAAGGCCACCATCATCACCCCGGGCCTCGACGTGGACGGCRAGTTCAGCGAGCGCGGCATCCCGGCCGCCATCGTCACCAAGTACCTGGCCGAGCACGGCATCATCATCGAGAAGACCGGGCTGTACTCGTTCTTCATCATGTTCACCATCGGCATCACCAAGGGCCGCTGGAACTCGCTGGTGACCGAGCTGCAGCAGTTCAAGGACGACTACGACCAGAACCAGCCGCTGTGGCGCGTGCTGCCCGAGTTCGTGGCCAAGCACCCGCAATACGAGCGCATGGGCCTGCGCGACTTGTGCGATGCCATCCACAGCGTCTACAAGGCCAACGACGTGGCCCGCGTGACCACCGAGATGTACCTGTCGGACATGGAACCGGCGATGAAGCCGTCGGACGCGTGGGCCATGATGGCGCACCGGGAGATCGAGCGCGTCGCGGTGGACGAGCTGGAAGGCCGCGTCACCGCCATCCTGCTCACGCCGTATCCGCCGGGCATTCCGCTGCTGATCCCGGGCGAGCGTTTCAATCGGATCATCGTGCAGTACCTGAAGTTCGCGCGCGATTTCAACAAGCTGTTCCCCGGCTTCGAGACGGACATCCACGGGCTGGTGGAGGAAGAGGTCGAGGGCGGCGGCAGGGCGTATTTCGTCGATTGCGTGAAGTAAAGCGGGCTGAAGCGGGCTGAAGCGGGCCGCAGCGAAGCCAGGCGAGGGGCTGAAGCCGCCGCAGCGGCACACGACGCCGTTTCCGGGAATCCGTTAGAGTTGCCTTCGTAGCGATCCATGCAACCTTGACGGAGAGAACATGACTTCAGCGCGTGCGGTGGAACTCACCGAATTCGGCGGCCCGGAGGTGATGCGGCTGGTCACGACCGATTTGCCGGCGCCGGCGGCCGGCCAGGTGCAACTGCGCCAGACCGCCATCGGCTTCAACTACCTCGACGTGTACCAGCGCTCGGGCAAGTATCCCTTGCCCAGCCCGACCGGGCTCGGCCATGAAGCGGCCGGCGTGGTCGAGGCGGTGGGCGAGGGGGTGACCAGCCTGCGCGCGGGCGACCGCGTGGTCTACATGCATGCCGGCATCGGCGCCTACGCCGACCGCCGCAACGTACCCGCCGACAAGCTCGTCAAGCTGCCCGACGGCATCGACGACGTGGCCGCCGCCGCGGTCTTCTTCAAGGCCATGACCGCGCAGTACCTGGTCAGGAAAACCCACCGCGTGGAGCCTGGCGACATCGTGCTCGTGCATGCCGCCGCCGGTGGCGTGGGCCAGATCCTCAGCAGCTGGGCCAAGGCCCTCGGCGCCACCGTGGTCGGCACGGCGGGCTCGGCGGCCAAGTGCGAGATCGCGCTGGCGGCCGGCTGCGATATCGCCGTCGACTACTCGCAGGCGGACTGGGTGCGGCAGGTGATCGACGCCACCGGCGGGCGCAAGGCGCGCGTGGTCTACGACTCGGTGGGCAAGCACACTTTCCTCGGTTCGCTGGACTGCACGGCGCCGTTCGGGCTGGTGGCGCTATATGGCGCGGCGTCCGGTCCCGTGGCGGCCATCGAGCCGGAACTGCTCAACAAGAAGGGCTGCCTGTTCCTGACGCGGCCCTCGGTGTTTCCGCACAACGCCGATGCGCAGACTTTCCGCGCCAACGCGGCCGATGTGTTCCAGGCGCTCGGGCAGGGTGCGATCCGCGCCGCCATCGGCGCGCGCTATGCGCTGGAGCAGGTCGCCGAAGCGCACCGCGCCGCCGAGGCGCGCGCCACGACCGGCGCCATCGTGCTGTTGCCGTAGGCGCGCGGCTCGCGCCGCAAAAGAAAAAGGTCCCGCATGCGGGACCTTTTTTCATGGCGGCTGCCAGCCGGTTCAGTTCTTCTTGTCGAACTCGAACTGCGGCGCGGCCGGTTCGCTCTGCGGTGCCGAGGGCAGTTCGAGCGTGCCCGGGCTGCTGGCCCCGCCCGCACCGCCCGCTGGCGGCGCCGAGGCCCCCCCGCTGTCGCCGAGCGGGATCGTGACCTCCGCCGAGTTGCTATGGTGCAGCGAGCCCTTGTCGAGGAACATGGTGACCATGCCCGGCCAGAACATCACCATCACCACCATGATCATCTGCAGGCCCACCCAGGGAAGGGCGCCCCAGTAGATGTCCGAGCTCTTCACTTCCTTGGGGGCGATCCCGCGCAGGTAGAACAGCGCGAAACCGAACGGCGGGTGCATGAACGAGGTCTGCATGTTCACGCACAGCATCACGCCGAACCACACCAGCGCCGCCGTGGCCGCCGCTTCCGGGTTGCCGCCCATCGAGGCCGCCACCACCGGCGTCAGCACCTTGACCGCAACCGGCGCCAGCATCGGCACCACGATGAAGGCGATCTCGAAGAAGTCGAGGAAGAACGCCAGGAAGAAGATGAACAGGTTCACCACCAGCAGGAAGCCGATCCAGCCGCCCGGCAGCGAGGTGAACATATGCTCAACCCACGCGCCGCCGTCCACGCCCTGGAACACCACCGAGAAGCAGGTGGAGCCGATCAGGATGAACACCACCATGGCGGTGATGCGGGCCGTGGACTGGTAGGCCTCGACGATCAGCCCGCGCAGGTCGGTCAGTTGCCCGGCGCGCAGGATCAGCCAGGCGATCACCAGGTAGACCACCGCCAGCGGGATGCGGAAGGCGTGCGAGCCGAAGGCGAAGAAGCCGGCGACGATGGCGACGCCGGTAGCGACGATGCCGGTGCGATAGAGCGTGCGGTCCAGCTTGCCGAAGCCGGGGTCGCGCAGCACCGCCAGCACCAGCGCGCCGACCGCGCCCATGGCGCCGGACTCGGTGGGGGTGGCAATGCCCAGCATGATGGTGCCCAGCACCAGGAAGATCAGCACCGCGCAGGGGATGATGCCGCGCAGGCATTTGCGCCACAGCGGCCAGCCGCGCAGCGTGCGTTCTTCCGGCGGCACCGGCGGCAGCCAGTCAGGCTTGATGCGCGCCAGCACGAAGGTGTAGAGCGCGAACAGCGCGATCTGGACCAGCGACGGGCCCCAGGCGCCCAGGTACATGCTGCCCACGTCGGCGCTGCCCATCGGCGTCTTGAGCTGGTCGGCCAGCACCACCAGCACCAGCGAAGGCGGCACCAGCTGCGTGATGGTGCCCGATGCCGCGAGCACGCCGGTGGCGTACTTCATGTTGTAGCGGTAGCGCATCATCACCGGCAGCGAGATCATCGCCATGGCGATCACCTGGGCCGCCACCGTGCCCGTGATGGCGCCGAGGATGAAGCCGACGATGATCACCGAATAGCCCAGGCCGCCGCGCACCGGGCCGAACAGCTGGCCCATGGAGTCGAGCATGTCCTCGGCCAGCCCGCACTTCTCCAGGATCGCGCCCATGAAGGTGAAGAACGGGATCGCCAGCAACAGCTCGTTGGCCAGCACGCTGCCGAACACGCGGCTGGGCACCGCCTGCAGGAAGCTGACCGGGAAAARGCCGAACTGGATGGACAGGATGCCGAAGGCCAGGCCCACGGCAGACAGCGAAAATGCGACCGGGAAGCCGATCAGCATGAATACCACCAGGCCGCCGAACATGAGCGGCGGCATGAATTCCAAAGGAATCGTCATTGCACCGGCCTCTCGTATTTCGATTCGATGCGCACCAGGCCCTGGAGGGCGGCAATGCGCTTGATCAGCTCGGACACGCCCTGCAAGCCAAGCAGGGCGAAACCGAGGGGCACCACCAGCTTGATCGGATAACGCGGCAGGCCGCCGGAATTACCCGATTGCTCGAGGATGCGCCACGAGGGCAGGAAGAGGGATTCCCACGACAGCCAGGCGAACAGCACGCACGAAGGCAGCAGGAAGAAAATGATGCCGAAGATGTCGATCCAGTGCTGCGCGCGTTCCGATACGTTGCCGTAGATCAGGTCCACGCGCACGTGCTCGTTGCGCTGGAAGGTGTATGACGTGCCGAACATCACGGCAATGGCAAACATATACCACTGCAATTCGAGCGGCCAGTTATCGCTAAGGTTGAAGCCGTAACGCAGCAGGGCGTTGCCTGCGCTGATCAGACACGAAAGCAGGATCATGATGTTTGCAAGCCTGCCCGTATGCTGATTCAACCTGTCGATCTGTCGTGACAGACCAAGCAAGTAATACATGGGTTGTCTCCCCGGTTTTTGCGGCGATTAGTTTATCTGTAACAAAATGCATCGGCGCTTGGGGCTAATACCTACCGCATTGCGCAAAAATCGCGGATAAAGAAAAAAAGCCGCCAGGACGCATGCCCTGGCGGCTTTTCTCTACTGCGGAACTTACGTGAAACTTACGGCTGCGTGCGGCGCTTGCTCAAAGGGCCGCGCGCGCGGCGGCGATCGCCGCGCGCACCTGCGCCGGCGCGGTGCCGCCGATATGGTTGCGCGCCGCGACCGAGCCTTCCAGCGTCAGCACTGCATGCACGTCGTCGCCGATCAGCGCGGCCTTGTCGCCGAGGCCGGTGGCGTCGCGCAGCTCGGCCACGGTGAGGTCGGCCAGGTCGCAGCGGCGGTCGTCGCAGGCGCGCACGGCGTGGGCCACGGCTTCGTGGGCGTCGCGGAAGGGCAGGCCGCGCTTGACCAGGTAGTCGGCCAGGTCGGTCGCGGTGGCGTAGCCCTGCAGCGCGGCGGCGCGCATGGCTTCGGGCTTGACGGAGATGCCCGGCACCATGTCCGCGAAGATGCGCAGCGTGTCGGCCACGGTATCCACCGTGTCGAACAGCGGCTCCTTGTCTTCCTGGTTGTCCTTGTTGTAGGCCAGCGGCTGGCCCTTCATCAGGGTCAGCAGGCCGACCAGGTGGCCGTTGACGCGGCCGGTCTTGCCGCGCGCCAGTTCGGGCACGTCCGGGTTCTTCTTCTGCGGCATGATCGAGCTGCCGGTGCAGAAGCGGTCGGCGATGTCGATGAAGCCCACGCGCGGGCTCATCCAGATCACCAGTTCTTCCGAGAAGCGCGAGACATGGGTCATCACCAGCGCCGAGGCGGCGCAGAACTCGATGGCGAAGTCACGGTCGGAGACGGCGTCSAGCGAGTTGCGGCACACGCCGTCRAAGCCSAGCTGCTGCGCCACGAACTCGCGGTCGATCGGGTAGCTGGTGCCGGCCAGCGCGGCCGCGCCCAGCGGCAGGCGGTTGACGCGGCGGCGGCAGTCAGCCATGCGCTCGGCGTCGCGCGTGAACATTTCCACGTAAGCCAGCAGGTGATGGCCGAAGGTGACCGGCTGGGCCACCTGCAAGTGGGTGAAGCCCGGCAGGATGGTGTCGGCGTTCTTCTCGGCCAGGTCCAGCAGCGCGCCGCGCAGCGCGCCCAGCAGGCCGATGATGGTGTCGATCTCGCTGCGCAGCCACAGGCGGATGTCGGTGGCCACCTGGTCGTTGCGCGAGCGGCCGGTGTGCAGGCGCTTGCCGGCGTCGCCCACCAGCGCGGTCAGGCGCGCCTCGATGTTCAGGTGGACGTCTTCCAGGTCGAGCTTCCACTCGAAGCTGCCCGCTTCGATCTCGCCGCGGATCTGCGTCATGCCGCGTTCGATCTCGGCGCGGTCGGCCTCGGCGATGATTCCCTGCTTGGCCAGCATGGCGGCGTGCGCGAGCGAACCCTGGATGTCGAACAGCGCCAGGCGCTTGTCGAAGAACACCGAAGCGGTGTAGCGCTTCACCAGGTCGGACATCGGTTCRGAGAAGCGGGCGGACCAGGCTTCGCCTTTCTTGGCAAGTTGGGAGGTCATGGGCGGTAAGGCTGGGTTGGCTCGCAGGCCGGCGGCAGCACCGCGGCGCGAGCGGAAAAATCGGGGAAACAACGATTATATCGCTGCCGCCGCCTTCCCAGCCGGGTCTACAGGGTGTTGTCGATGACCCGGCCCTTGAACACCACGGGCCCGGTCGGCCCGTTGGGGTCCGGCGAGCCGCCGCGCGGCTCCACGCTGATGGCCAGCGCCGGCACCTTGCCGAGCTGCTGGGCGACCGTCAGGCGCAGCTGTCGCTGGTGGCCGAGCACGCCCAGCGATTGCGGCTTGCCGCCCGCCGGCAGCGCCCACAGCTGGAGCGCCTGCGCATCGGTCAGTGCCAGGTGATCCAGGCGACGCAATGTCAGCGCCTGCGAACGTGCGTCCCACGTCACCAACACAGCCGCCTCGGCGCGGTCGTCGTTGAGCACCGCCACGGCGTTGACCAGCGGCGCGGTATCCAGCTCGCGGGCCATCCGCACATTGAGGGCGATGGCGGCCACGGCCAGCGCCCCCGCGGCCAGCGTGGCGC
>NZ_JBFTND010000141.1:0-18551 GCF_056397305.1 Cupriavidus sp. 05N40 | reverse complement strand
TGGAACCACCCCTTCCCATCCCGAACAGGACCGTGAAACGACTCCACGCCGATGATAGTGCGGATTACCCGTGTGAAAGTAGGTAATCGCCAGGCTCTCCCTTGAAACCCCTCAGTACGCAAGTACTGGGGGGTTTTGCTTTTGCGGCGCGCGGGACGCGCGGCGTGTCCAGGCATGCTCGGGCCTGCGCGCCCGAGCTGCGCCACATGAGGCAATACGGCCGGAAACGCCCGCCAGGCGCCCGCTCCGGGAGCCTGGCAAACGCCCTATAGGGTGAGAGTGTTCTTTTTGAACACAGGTGGTTGTGGTGCGGTCAGGCAGCCCCGAGGGCGCCAGGCCAGGACACAGGACTGTCTCCACTGCTTTGCATAGCGTGGAAAAAGCTTGACAGGCCTGCTGAGTTACACCATAATCACAAGTTCTCCACGGAGAGGTGCCCGAGTGGCTAAAGGGGGCAGACTGTAAATCTGTTGGCTTACGCCTACGCTGGTTCGAATCCAGCCCTCTCCACCAGAATCAAAGCAAGGCAGTAACCCGGCGGTAGTCGGTGAAGCAGAAAGCGTGGTAACCCGGCGGGTGTAGCTCAATGGYAGAGCAGAAGCCTTCCAAGCTTACGACGAGGGTTCGATTCCCTTCACCCGCTCCATAGGGCCTCTAGCTCATGCCTGGTTAGAGCAGCGGACTCATAATCCGTTGGCGCCGTGTTCGACTCACGGGAGGCCCACCATTTAAATCAAGGGGTTACAGCATTTGCGCTGTAGCCCCTTGCTCGTTTTGGTGCCCGTGTAAGAGCCTTGTTAGCGGATTTGGTCAACCATGACCGCCGTTATTCGCATTGCCATTGAGGCGCCCCCGTCAACTTGTCCATGCTGCTCACGTTTCAATGTTGGGCAAGTTGAACTACCTTGGCAAGAAGCGGGCTGCGGCACAGTTACGCAAGCAGAGTAGCCCCTCATAATGTCCGTCGAGGAAAATGCTCGAAGGAGGGGGCGCTATGCCGAGGCTACCAATGAACCTGCTATCGATTGCCCTGCTGCTTGTTACGCTTTTTGCCACGGAAGCAAACGGGGGCTCTGTTAGGGCAGAAGATGGAAATATTGTCTTTGTCGATGACAGCGGCTTCGCGAGACAACTCACCACGAGCGGGCTAGATGCCACCCCAACCTTATCTCCCGACGGCAAACGTGTTGCCTTTGTTCGTCGAACACCTCACCGACCAGTTGACACCGCGCTTGGTTCGGAAGATGCGGAGCAAATCTGGATAGTTGGTGTCGACGCCTCGGGTGCGCGTAGCCTAGTTGAAGGTCGCGCTCACAAAAACCCAAAGCAGGCTTTAGCCGGGCTAAATTCGCCGGTCTTTTCGCCGGACGGACGCTCGATCTACTTCCTAAGCACGGCATGGGTTACGTCACGGGCCGTTCACATAGTGAGCGTCGGCGATGCGGAAGAGCGATTCGTTACCGAGGGAAACACCCTAGAAATTGTCCACGCGGGTAAATACAAGGGCACCCTTATTGTGAACAAGCACAAGTATTGGCTTGGTGGGGGCTCATATGACTGGTTCTGGCTCGTATCGCCAACTGGTCAAGAAATAGGCCCAGTAGGGCCGGAAGACGGAAACGTAGGCCGTAGGCGCATTCAAGAACCTGTTCGTGAAGTAGCACCTCAAGAGCCCTCTAATTGGGGCGACGGTCGGCCAATGCACTGGCGCCGCTGGTGAGCGCTGGTCTAATGCCGGCACGCCCGCAATGGGCTCTAACTCATCTTCAGGCGGGGACTTTTTGCCGGGAACCCGTATGCGCGCTTAAGGGCGGTTGCCATGCGTTTGTCATCGCCGAATTTCCTTTCCGCCAAGAGCCAAACCAGAAATCAATACGACGAGCTCGTCCGGGCTTAATTGGCCAGCAGCTTTTAGACAGCGAATACCTTGCGAACCGTCTCCGGAATGAGTATAAGTCGATTGTGACTGGAAAATTGGAGAAGACAATGGCAACGTATCAGGAACTGGTGGCGCAGAAGCAGGCGTTGGAAGCCCAGATCGAAGAGGCGCGCACCAACGAAGTCGCGACCGCTATTGAGCAGATTCGCGATCTGATGGCTCGGTATAACCTGTCGCCGGAGGACGTGGCGCCGCGGCGGCGTYGGGGCCGACCTGCCGGTGCCGCTACCGCTCCCGCTGCCGAAGACAAGCCGGCACTTCCCCCGAAGTACATGGATCCCAAAACCGGCAAGACATGGTCGGGACGCGGCCGGTCGCCGGCGTGGCTGGGCAAGCGCCCCGAGCGCTTCCTTATCCCGCAGGAATGACCGATTGCGCGCGCGTCGTCCTTGGCCGATAGTGCTCCAATCGGCTATCCAAGAACCTATAGGCTTACTAGGACGTTCTGTGTGACGACGTGAGCGGCGGCCGCGCAACCCGACGCTCAACGTTGCGCGAAGGTGCGACCCAGAAAAAAGCGGCTCTCGACCGGTAGCGAGAGCCGCGGAACGTCCATGAAGAAGTCGGGCAACCATTGCGTGTTGCCCGCACCCAGTATCCGCCAAGCCGCGAGAGCACGCAATTGAGGTCGCTCAATCGGCAGACATGCACAGTAGCCGGTAACTAACAGCCGACGCCTTGGTTCGACCACGACAATCCCGACGGATGCAGACGAGAGGAAAGGGCAGGGCGACTTGAGAAGCGCGGATGTGCTTTAAGCGGCCGATGGCGAACGGGCCAGGCTCAAGAGAATCTCTTCGCAGAGGCGACGCCCGGACCGAATGCCAAAGCAGTAGCCCACGATGAGCATGCGGACCATCAGCTCTGGATCTATGGACCTCCGGTGTGGCAGCAATGAGGCGCCAGATGCTGGCGCAGATCGACAAGATCAAAGAATCGATCAATGCCTCATAAGAGGTGATTCGAGGGTATGGTCGTCAAGGTTGAACGAGTAGAAGAGCCGGTCCTGCGATCCACTTTGTTGACCCATCATGGCTGATACCCTCGTCGATCGATGATCTCAGGGAGAGTTGCCGACGCCAACTGATGCCGAGTCTTTCAAACAGTATCGGCCGGAGGCTGCCGTTGGGCAGTCAGGTTATTTCCGTCCATCGGAACCTTCCGTGCCGAGCGCTTCAAGCAGTGGGCGCATGGCATCGAGTTCCATGCCAAAGCCGCCCCAGTCTCCCGCCTTCAATCGCTCGATGGCTCGGTTGTAGTGCGCTAATGCGTCGCGGGCGCGCTTGCCTCCGGCGCCTCCGGGCGGTATCCCCGCCGGAGGCGTATCCTTGAAGAGCGCCGCCAGGGCCGCGCCCAGCGTTTCCTCCATGACGACGCGGTCTCCATAGGCGACGATCACGCGCTTCAACTCAGGCAATTGCCCGGATTCCGCACGTAAGTAGAGCGGCGAGACGTAAAGAATCGAGCCCTCGATGGGCACGACCTGCAGGTGGCCGCGGATGACGCGCGAACCCATCTGGTTCCACAGCGAGATCTGCTGTGAGATTTCCGTATTTTGCTGGATGCGTGCCTCGATCTGGAACGGGCCGTAGACCAGCTTGTCCTTGGGGAACGTGTAGACAACGAGTTTGCCGTAATCGGGTCCATCGCAACGCGCCGCCAGCCAGGCAATCATGTTCTCGCGCCGGCTAGGTACCATCGGCAGCATGAGAACAAACTCGGCACGCGGCTCCGCGGGAAGCCGCACGATCATGTAGTAGGGCATCATCGGCGTGGCGGGAGCCTTCGCCGCGTCGATGTCGGCCAGGTTGCGCGGGAACTGCCAGAGATCCTCGCGGTTATAGAAGACTTCCGGCGCTTCCATGTGGTACGCGCGATAGACCTGTGCCTGGATCAGGAACAGATCTTCAGGGTAGCGGATATGCTGCCGCAGCGTCTCTGGCATCTTGCCCAGAGGCTTGAACAGGCCCGGGAAGATGCGCTGGTACGTTTGCACGAGCGGATCGGCAGGATCGCTGACGTAGAAGTCGACCGTGCCATGGTAGGCATCGATCACCACCTTGACCGCATTGCGGATGTAGTTGTCGCCATCCTCGGAACCCGGCGGCGAGTACGGGAACCACCGGCTGGTAGTGTAGGCATCCTGGATCCAGAAAAGGCGCCCGTCGCTTACGACGATATAGGGATCATGGTCGATGGTGAGGAACGGCGCGATCGTGCGCACCCGATCCTGAATATTGCGATGGAGCAGGATCCGGCTCGCGGGCGCGACATACTCGCTTACGAGAATATTGGGATCGCTGAATTGCCAGGCGAAGAGTGCCTGGAGCGCCAGGTTGCCAATGGCAATGCCGTCCCGCCCGTGATAAGTCGTGTAGACATTTTCCTCGGCCTTGGGATAGTCGAATTCGGGCGTGCTGCCATTGACGATGACGTAGTCCTTGCCGCCTTCTCCGAAATACAGCCGCGGCTCCTGGATGGTCGGCCCGCCGGTGGAGACAGGCGGAATATTCTGCAGATAGAGGGTCGGCAGGCCTTCCGGGGATTTCTCCTTGACCGGTGACATGACGACGCCATTGCCGTGGGTGAACAGGAGATGCAGGTTCACCCAGGTCTGGGCGTTGGCCGGAAGCAGCGATGGCTCCAGTTCCCGCGCCGACAGCATCACCTGCTGGTAGCCGGCACTGAGCCAGTATCGGTCGATATCGGTCGCAAGGAACCGGTAATAGGTTCTGATCTCCTGCAACTGTGCGTAGGTATCCCGCAACGGCTGCAGGTCCCACAAACGGATGTTGTCGACGGTTGCCCGATTGGCGTCGAGCGCGGCGAGATTCAGGTTTTGTTCGGCCGGAAACGGCTTTACCGCGATCCGCGCCAGCCCATAGGCCTCCCGCGTCAACGCAATACTGTTCCTGATATACGGCGTCTCAAGCTGTAGTTCGTTCGGCTTGACGTAGAACCGTTGGAACAGCGCCGGATAGATCAGGGTGAGTACGATTGCGCCGCCGAATATCGTCAGTATCGAGACGGCGGGAACCCGATAGTCCCGCCAACGCAAATTGGCCCATGTCGCGACCGCGGCCGCGGCGGCGAGGCCCGCAAGTAACCACAGGACGGGCAACTGGACGTGGGCATCGGTATAGCTGGCGCCCACCACGACACCATTGTCGCCGTAAAGCAGCAGAAAGCGATCGAGCCAGTAAGACCAGGCCTGCAGGAGGAAGAACAAGCCCAGCAGGATCGAACCGTGCGCGGCGGCGGCTGGCGACAACCTGCGCGGTGGCAGCATGATCGCGATGTCGCCGCGCAACCCGTAGACCACGGCGGCGACGCCCGCGCAGCCACCGAGCAACAGTTGCAGCCAGTTCCTGAGCGCGACATAGGCAGGCAGCGAGAACAGGTAGAAGCCGATATCCTTGCCGAAGATTGGATCGGCCTTGCCGAACGGCACCTGCTTGACGAAACGAAGCGCGATGTCCCAGTTAGTGATATCACCCGTGGCGATGAGCAAGCCGAGCAGGACGGCCACGCCGGCGATGGTGGTGCGCCAGCGAAGATGCTGCGCGACTTCGCCGATCAATTCACTCAGGACTTCCGGCGCCCCTGGCGGAAGGACCGTGTCCGCGCCCCGCGTGCCCAGGCGCCTTGCATGGCGGTGCGCCAACCATCCGGACAGCCATAGCGCGTACGCCGAAACAGCGAAGACGGCGCCGAACAGAAGCGCCCGGGTGACAAAGATCGTCCAGAAAACGTCGCCGTAGCCGACGGAGGAAAACCACAGCCAGTCAATCAGCAAGCCGATGACGCGCCCGACCATGATCAGGCCAGCAATGACGACCCCAGCCGCGATGGCAATGCCTGGCAGTCGTGTACCGGGCCTCCCGGGCAAGCGCATCGATCATGCTCCTTTCTGGACCGCCATCCATGGCCTGCCGCGGTCGGATGTCGGCGCAATGCTGATCTGCCAGCGGCATGGGGCAATGCCTGTGGGATAGCCGCGATGACGCATCCGGTATCAGTCAAACATCTGCGTGAAGTCGCCCACGTAAACCATTGTAGGTTTGGAGGCGAAGGGTATTGCGTTTGTCACCACACAATCTCCGCCGGCCAGCGTATGTTTGCAGATGACGATGTGCGCCATACACCGCTAGGCCGAGTCGACCGCGGCTGGATATCGAGTCGTGAGCAGCGTCGCTGCCTGCAGGCTGCCGCAGCAATCGGGGTCGCACTTAAACCAATGGGATCGCCGTGCTCATTGTTATGTAGCATAACAATTTAACATAATAATGATTATGTGATTTTTAGTTCACGTCTAGTGATGCACTACCACTTGCCGCCAGTCGACATTGCCTTGCGAGATCCTGCGAGCAGGTTTGCTGCTTCTTGCCGCGAAATCGCCAGAGCGATTGCTAACTGCGGTCGCAAAAGTCGAAGCCATCAAGACCGGGCGTCCACCGAAGGCCTAAACGTCATGCGTGGGGTGGTTGGGGTCCACTCCCTCGAGCACGCGAAACGCTTGTAGTGCGCCTGCGTGACTCGCCGGCCCCTATCGGATCCTGGTGCTACTGCATCCGGGTGCGTTACGTGTCAAACACTAATACTCAGATCCCTCTCCGGGGGTACCTGGACAGTCTCTAGGTTCTTGCATCTGCATGGGCGCCGACGGCGCGCCCTACCCACGCCCCCGGCTAGTCGCGCCAGGCGCGCATGCACCTGTGCACGAATCTTCCCAGTATCGCGTTAAGTCTCCGGAAGCGGATTTACCAGGGTCACCCGCGGATCCTTAGCCCCGCTTGTACAGACCTAAAATAACCGGAAAAACGTGAAACAGAGCCTCTTCGCAATTGCCGCGATGTCTACCTTCGTCGCGGTCTGCGCCAGCATAGGTAGCGCTGGCGCCACCCCTCCAACGATCGCTTCAAACCTGCCACGCACACCGACCATCAGGAAGGAATCGTCGTCTTCTGCTTCGACTGCGATCGCGCTCACATCCACTTACTCCAGAACCGACCCGCGCCTCGAATTCTTCAATGCGCTCAACTCCCTGCGCATCGCAATGGGTGTAGGCGCGTTGCGGCAAGACGCCGCCCTGGACGCCGCGGCCGAGAACCACCTGGAGTATATGAAGCTCAACGCGGTGATGAGCCACACGGAGATCCCCGGGAATCCTGGTTTCACCAGTCCCGATCCGTACCAGCAAGTACTCACCGTGGGCGGCTGGCACAAGCAATGGGTTGGACAGAATGCTTACAACGGCGAGATTGGTCGCTGTCTTGCCACGATGGCGAACTCGGTTTACCACTTGCAAGGGATTACCAGCAATCAGGAGACCATCGGCATTGCCATGCATGACAATTACTGCGTGACGAACTTTGGTGTGGTGACCGCAGCCGGAACCGGTGGCTATGGCCTCGCCCAATGGGGCGGCCAACAACTGCCTCCCGGCACTGGCGCCCACTACCCGGCCGACAATGCCAACGTCCACGGCTTGTTCATTCCTGGCAACGAGATCCCGAATCCAGCGCCCGATCTGGCCAGAGCCGGTCCCCCGATCATGTTTCGCGTCAATGTTGAAAAGCCATCTGACGTGCTGAAGGTCTCGAACTTCATCCTGACGGGGCCTGGCGGCAGTCGCGTACCGGCTCGCATACTCGTGCCTGCCGAATCCAAGGCTGGCTCGGTGGCTTCGGCTGTCGAGGACACGAGCTTGTTTCGAGGGGTAGTGTTCCTGCTCCCCACGCAGCCCATCGCTGCCGGCACATACACAGCAACTTTCGCAGGCTCGCGAAATGATGTGGCGATCTACAAGTCCTGGCGTTTTACGGCGTACTGATCAGCCTCTTCCGCGTCTAGGCAGGCCATAACCGATACCACCGACGGCACGCGCACGTGTGCCAGCGTTTCACCTGATGGAACACCGTTGGGATTGTCAGACCCGCGCCATAGAATCGCCGGACAAACAAAACGCCGGCATTCATCAGGCAATGGATGACGCCCCCATCCGCACAAGTTCACGCGTTCGCACCACACTTTGCGGCATCGCAACGACCTTGCTGAAGGGCTTGTATGTGGAGTCCGGCGGATATGTTCCGTGCGGTGGCCGGTCAAGCAAAGGCTTGTCGGGCGAATTGGATGCGGAACCGTTGGCCGACGGCTGCATTGATCCGTTGCCGGCGCACCCCCCAATGAGCGTCGCCACCGGCCGAGAAACGGGCGAGAAGCTCCACGTCACCAGCGCCCGGCAGTCGGTAGCGCCCGGTGTGCTGCGCTCCGTCCCGGCCGCGGGCCGCCTATTCTGCGTCTCGCGCGGGTGAACCCTGCACCCAGGCGTCAGACCGTGACCCCAACGGGCCAGGGCACAAACTCGTGCTCGCCCACCCCAAGCGCCTCGCTCTTGGTCTTGGTGCCCGACGCGTGGTCCAGAATGCGCGCGAAGATCTCGCGGCCCATCTGCTCGAGCGTGGCGTCCCCGTCGATGATCGGGCCGCAGTTGATGTCCATGTCCGCCTCCATCCGCACGTACATCGGCGTATTGCTCGCCAGCTTGATGGTCGGCGCCGGCAAGGAGCCAAAGCACGAGCCCCGGCCCGTGGTGAAGCAGATCAGGTTCGCGCCGCCTGCAATCTGGCCGGTGGCGGACACCGGGTCGTAGCCCGGCGTATCCATGAAGACCAGGCCATGCTGCGTGACGCGCTCGGCGTACTCGTACACCTCCATCAACGGGGCATTGCCGCCCTTCTTGGCGCCGCCCAGCGATTTTTCGAGCACGTTGGCCAGCCCGCCTGCATTGTTGCCCGGGCTGACCTGGCCGTTGATCTGCGTATCGCGGCCGGCGTTGTAGCGTAGCCACCAGTCGATGCGCGCCACCAGCTTCTGGCCGACTTCGGGCGTGCGGGCGCGCGCGGTCAGCGTGTGCTCGACGCCAAAGATTTCCGACGTCTCCGAGAGGATCGCCGTACCGCCGTTCTCGATCAGCAGTTCCATGGCGCGTCCCAGCGCCGGGTTGGCCGACAGTCCCGAGAACCCGTCCGAGCCGCCGCACTGCAGGCCGATCGAAATATGCTCGGCCGAGACCGGCTCCCGGTGCACGCGGTTGGCCTCGGGCAGCAGCTCGCGGACGATGGCCACGCCGGCATCGACGGCCTTGCGGCTGCCGCCCGCCTCGCGGATGACCAGCGTGCGCAGCGTGGGGCCAGGCGCCAGGCCCTGATCCTGCAGGAAGGCCAGCAGTTCGTTCTCTTCCTCGCCATAGGCCACCACCAGCGCCGCTGCCGTGTTGACGTTGCGGATCGTGCCGCCCAGCGTACGCCGCAGCATCGCCATTGGCTCGCCGCTCAGTTCCATGCCGGCGCCCTGGTCATGCGCAAAGCCCGCTACGGCGTCAACGTTCGCGTATCCGGCGATGGCTTCCGGCCGGAATGCCGAGGCGATCTTGCGCACCACCGCCCCCGCGCGATGGCTGATCGCGAAGATTCCGACGACGTTGCGCGTGGCAACACGGCCGTCCGGCCGCACGATGCCCATGAAGCGGGCGCGCTGCTCCGGCGGCAGGATGCGGGTCGGCACGTAGTCCAGGCCATGGCGATAGTCCTTCACCACATCGTCGAACACGATATTGTGGCTGTGTGCCCAGGTGCCGGCGGGCAGATCCTCGCGTGCGAAGCCGATCACCGTGTTGTACTTGAGGATCGGCTCGCCGCGCTGGATGGCACGCGTAGTCACCTTGTGCCCGGCCGGCACCTTTTCCAGCGTGAGCAGCGCCGTGCCGCCGCCTTCGTTGGGCACCAGCGTGCCGGCCTCCACCTCGACGCGTGCCACCACGACGTTGTCTTTCGGATCCAGCCGGATAAACGGGTTGCGCAGCACATCGGCGGACGGCTTGGCGGCCGGCGGAATGCGGAGCGGCTTCGGTTCTACAGTGACTTTGTTCATGGGAATTCCTTATGCAAAGACGCCGATCGACCAGGGCATGAATTTCGATTCGCCGGTGCCAAAGTATTCGCTCTGCGCTTGCTGTCCCGATGCATACGCGAGCCACTGCTGCAGCAGCCGCAAGCCGGCCTGCTCGGCACTGGCACCTTCGGCCACCAGTTGCGACCCATCGATATCAAGGTCGTCTTCGTATTCGGCAAACTGCGTGGCACTCACGGCGACGTTTACGGTCGGCACGGCGGCGGCGCCGAAGCCGGTGGCTTCAGGCCGGGCCACGCACAGCAGCGTTGCGCCCGAGGCCACCTGGCCGCTGGCGCACACCGCCTCATGACTGGGTGAATCCATCAGCACCAGGCCGTGCTGGCCGTCGGCGAGCGGCTCGGCGTACCGGACAGCGGCGTCCAGCGCACCGGCGCCATACCACGCGGGCACGCCGGGCGTAGCCTCGGCAGGCTTTACGGTGTCACGGCCGGCCGTGTAGGCGCGCCACCAGACGATGGTCTGTTCGACTTCCTGCTTCAGCGCATCGGTCCTGGCCCGCTGCGCCAGCCCGGCACCCGTGGCGGCAGTGTCGGAAACGATAACCGTGCCGCCGGCCGCGACCAGTTGATCAGCGGCCGCGCCGATGGCGGCCTGGACACGCGACGCTTCGGCATCGAGCGCTTCGCCCTGCAGGCCGACCGTCAGGTGTGCGGCCGACACCGTCTGGCGCGCGAACTGGTTGGCTGCCGGCAGCATGGCTTCGATGGCCTTCACGCCGGCCTCGATCGAATTGGTGGTGCCGCCCACCTCCTGCAGCACCACCGAGTGCAACATGGGCCCTTCCACCAGTTCCTCCTGCTCCAGGAACGCGTAGATGTTGTTGCGGTCGCACCCCAGGGCCAGCACCACGGCGCCGGCCACGTTCGGGTTGCGGATGCTGCCGCCCAGCGTGCGGCGCAGCAGGTCCATCGGCTCGCCGCTCTTTTCCATGCCGCATCCGAGCTCGTGGATGAACGGCACGACGCCGTCCACGTTGGGATAGGCGGCCAGTCGTTCGGCCGTGAAATGGTCCGCCACCTTGCGGGCCGCTGTCGCCGCGCAGTTGCCGACGATCAGCACGCCCAGGTAGTTTCGGGTGGCCACGCGACCGTCGCCGCGTACGTATCCCTGGAACTGGAGCGCCGATGTGTTTGCAGCATTGGCCATGGACTGGGGTCTCCGGTATAGCCAGGTCGTCCCACGTCCTGGACTTTGTCATTGCGGATGGCAACCCCCGGCTCAGTGCCCGAGGTATGTCTCACATGCTATAGACCAGCGCCCCGTTACGGAATCGTCGGATGCGCCGTTCCCGTGCACGATACCCAGCCAGTTCCAGCATGTGGAAAATCCGGGCGATTGTTGAGGATCGGCCTCGCAGGCCACGTGCCGCTACAGGTGCAGTTCGAACAGGCACCCCGACAACGCTGCCTTGCCCAGCACATCAAGCGGCACCTGCTGCCGCGACGACGTGATGAACAGGCGGTCGCCCTGCGCCCCGCCCACGCAGACGTCCGACGGACACGGCACCGGCATGCCGACCACCCGGTCCAGCGTGCCATCGGGCAGGAACCGCATCACGCTCCAGCCGTCGCACAGCGCCGTCCAGATACCGCCGCCGTCGTCGATGGCCAGGCCATGTGGCCTGCCCGCGCCTTTGGGTACCGTGGCCAGCCGGCGCACTGCCCGGCTCTCTGGATCCAGTACGAGAATCGAGCCAGAGCCCGGCGTCGTGGCATACAGGTGGCCGCCATCGGCGGACCAGCGCAACGCTTGCACGGGTTCGGCGATGTTCCATTGGAGCTGCCACGCTTCGCCCTCGCGCCACGCGCCAACCTGACAGCCACCGGCTGACACAGGCACCGCCACCCACAGTGTGCCGTCCTTGTCCGCGCACAGCGCCCGCACGCCAGACGCCGCTCCTTGCCAGGCGTCGGCCGGCCGTATGCTGCCATCCGCGCCCACGATTGCCACGCCGTTGTCGTGCACCACAAGCAGCGCATCGCCCATCGGCTGCATCGCCCGAATCGGCGCCTCGACGCGCACCAGCACCCGATGCTGCATGGTGCCGTCGGGGGCCACATCGAGGCAGCGTACCGCCGGCGCGAGCACATCGGCCCACCGCAGGCGGTTCGCATCCGCGTCCCAGAACGGATACGCGCCCTGAAACGCCCATGGCCCCGGCACCGCCTGCACGGCGCTGCCGGGTGCAATGGGCTTGAGTGCCCCGATTTCCGCGCCCACGCGCCGCGCGGCCTCGGCGATCTCCGGACCCAGCAGTTCCAGCCGCTCGCGCGTCAGCCGGTACGCCGGCCCGGCCACGCTGATCGCCCCGCGCACCGCGCCCTGGCTGTCGACGATCGGCGCGCCGACACACCGCACGCCCAGCACGATCTCCTCGTCGTCGATGGCATAGCCGCGTGCGGCCGTGATGTTCAGTTCGGCGTTCAGGCGACGCCGGTCCGTGATCGTCAGCGGCGTCAGTGGCTTGAGCGTCAGTTCCCGCACGATGTTGTCACGCGCGGCGCCGTTCATCGCCGACAGGATCGCCTTGCCCTGGCTGGTGCAGTGCAACGGCTTGCGCTGGCCCAGCGCTGCCGCCGAGCGCTCGCTATGCGCGCCGTCGCAGCGCTCCAGGGAAATCACCTCAAGTCCGTCCAGCGTCGCCAGGTAGCACGTCTCGCCGGTCAGGTCGCGCAGACCACGCATCTCATTGGCCGCGGCCGCCACCAGGTCGGGCATCGTGTAGGCCTGCCGCGCCATCTCGAAGCAACGAAAGCCCAGCCGGTAGACCTTGCGCGCGGGATCACGACGTAGCATGCCGCGCGCCACCAGCGTGGCCAGCAGGCGATAGATCGTCGTGCGGGGCAGCGACAGTTGCTCGGTCAACTCAGTCTGGCTCAGCCCGTCGGGGGCCGCGCCAACGGCCTCGAGTACATCGATGGCCTTCTCGATTGCGCCGGTACCGTCACCAGGATTCGCGGACATAGCGGTTTGTCTCAGTATTTGGAAATCGGCCGCCGATTCGCCGTCGGCGCCAGCCTGCGGCCATTCTAAAACCGCCGAAAGCTGACTAGGATGCCTGCAAGGCAGCGGCGCGACGCACACGATCCACGCTGGCTGCAGCTGTCCCAGCATATGGGACAAATCAGAGCACACCCAACACTTTCATTCAGCGAGACACAGCATGCACGTCGTCACCCCGCCGCCGCTCACCACCATTCCGCAACGGGCTCCGGCCCCCTATGTGCCGGATTCCGTACTGGACCGCCTGGCGAAGGTGACCAGTGGATCGCTCACGACCCAGCTCTACATCAAGGGCTTCCGCCAGCCCGTATTGCATGGCCTGAAGCCGCTGAACACGAAGATCAAGCCGTTTGCGGGCCGCGCGTACACGATGCGATTCATCCCCGCGCGCGAAGACATCGACGTCTACGGCAACCTGACCACCGAACCGTCGGCCGACAATCTGCAATGGGTCGGCGTCGAGCAGATCGAAGCCGGCCATGTGCTGGTGATCGACAGCAACCGCGACGGACGCGCCGCCTCGATGGGCAACATGCTGATCACGCGGATGATGATGCGCGGTGCACGTGGCGTGATTACCGACGGCACGTTCCGCGACGGCGTCGAGCTGTCCCAGATGGACTTTCCGATCTGGAGCACMGGCGTCACGGCCACCACGCGGTTGTCGTATCACCACGTGGCGGACCTGCAGGTGCCCATCGGTTGCGCCGGCGTGGCCATCTATCCCGGTGACGTGATCCACGGCGACGGCGACAACATTACCGTCGTGCCCGCCCATCTGGCCGAGGAAATGGCTGATCTCTGCGAACGGCGCGACGACATCGAGGCCTACCTGGCGCTGCGCGTGCAGGCCGGCGAGGCGTTGTGGGGGCTGTACCCGCCCTGTGAAGCCACACGCGCCCAGCATCGCGAATGGGTGGCCGCCGGCCGGCCGCGGATCGCGCCCGTCACCCCGATTGCGGCCGCCGGCGGCGCCCGCTGAATCCCGCCACTGCCAAGGAATTCCGCATGACGACATTCACGCCCGACTACTACGACGCCCTGATCCGCCGCTACTTCGACGCCTGCAACGCCGCCGACTACCGGGGGCTGGTGGACTGCTTCACACCCGACGCGGTGCATTACTTCCCGGCCGGGCTGCCCGAGGTGCCCTGGCGCTCGGCCGACACCATCGCAAGGAAATGGATCTGGTGCGTCGAGACGCTCGGCTCGYAATGGACCATCGAACGCATCCTGATCAGCCACGACAAGCCCGAGGCGATGATCGAATGGACGCACTGGAAGAACAAGAGTGGCACCGCCCTGCGCGGCGCCGAGTGGTACGACTTCGATCCCGCCACCGGCAAGATCAAGGAGATCCGCGCCTACTACGCGTCTCCAGCCGACAAGACCGCGACCATCAACGAGCTGGTGGCCTTTGACTATGCCGCGCGCGGCTATCACCTGAAGAGCGAGTAAGCGCGTGACCGATACCCCAACCCTGCAATCGATCGATGCCCGCACGGGCCAGCCGTCAGGCCAAGCATGGCCGGCATCGACGCCCGCACAGATCGCGGCCACAGTGGCTGCGGCATCCGCGGCGTCCGCCGACTGGGCAGCGAGCACCGGCGCCACACGGGCGCGTCTGCTGCGCGGCCTTGCCGAAGCACTGGAGGCCGGACGCGAGCGCCTTATCCCGCTGGCCGACCGAGAAACCGCGCTTGGTACGGCGCGGCTCAATGGCGAACTCGATCGCACGGCATTTCAGTTGCGTGGATTTGCCGACGTGGCCGAACAAGGCGCCGTGTTTGCGGTTCAGGACGATGCGGCCGTCGCTGGCGCACCGCCTGCCGGCCGCCCTCGCCTGACGCGCGTCCGCGTGCCGCTCGGTCCCGTGGCGATGTTCGCGGCCAGCAATTTCCCGTTTGCGTTCTCGGTGCTCGGCGGCGACACGGCGTCTGCACTGGCCGCCGGTTGCCCCGTGGTAGTCAAGGCCCATCCCGCCCATCCGGAATTGTCGCGGCAGACCGCGGCGCTCGCGCGGGAGGTAATGGCCAACCAGAAGCTGCCTGCCGGGTTGATCGGCTTTGTGGAAGGCGCGGCCATCGCCACGGGCGTCCAGCTCGTACAGGCAGACGCCATTGCCGCCGTGGCATTTACCGGTTCGTTCGTGGGCGGCACGGCGCTGGCCAGGATCGCGGCGCAGCGGCCGCGACCGATTCCGTTCTTCGGCGAACTGGGATCAGTGAACCCGGTGATCGTGTTGCCGCCGGCGTTGCGCGGCGATGCCACGGAACTGGCGCAGACGCTTGCCGGGTCCATCTGCCAGGGCAGCGGCCAGTTCTGCACGAGCCCCGGGGTGATCCTCGTGCCGAAGGATGCGGCTGGCGACGCGTTCGTCGACGCGCTCGCCACGCAGCTTGCCGGCCTGACCCCGCATGCCATGCTGACGCCGGGTATCCGTCACGCGTTCGACAAGGGTACCGCGCGCTGGGGCCAGGCGGCGGGCGTCCGTCCGCTGGTGGCGGATGTGGCCAATGCCGATGCCACGCCGCGCCCGTATCTGGCGCAAACCGACGCCGCAACCTTCATCGCCAATACTGGCTTGCATGAGGAAGTATTCGGCGCGGCGGCGCTGGTGGTCCGCACCGATGCGCCGTCGCAGGTCATCGACATGCTGCGTGCGGTAGGCGGATCACTCACGGTGACGCTATGGGGTGTCGACGCCGGCACGGGCGCACCCGATGCCGCAACGCTTGCCCTGGTTCGCGCCGCTTCCCAGGTGGCGGGGCGCGTACTGTTTGCAGGCGTGCCGACGGGTGTTGCCGTGACCGCCGCGCAGCACCATGGCGGCCCGTTCCCCGCGTCGACGGCACCGGCTACCACGTCGGTGGGCTACGCCGCCCTCGACCGCTTCCTGCGTCCCGTTGCGCTGCAGGATGCGCCAGCCTGGCTGATCGACCGCAAGGGGGTGCCATGCTGAGACACATCGTCCTGTTCCGGCGCAAATCCGATGTGGCGCCAGACGCCCCGCGCGAGGCCGCGCTTGCGGCGCGCATGGCGGCCCTTGGCGCCGGGATTCCAGCCATCACTTCGTGGCATTTTGCGCGCAACGAGATGGACCGGCCGATCTGCTGGGACTACGTGCTGGAATCGGAGGTGGCCAATGCAGCCGCGCTCGACGCCTATCTGTTCCACCCGTTGCACCAGGCGCTCGTGGCAGACCTGAAGCCGTACTTCGAGTGGGCCGCCGTGGACTACACGCTGTAGGCCCACCCGGCAGGCTGCCGTGCAAGCGCGTGGCCTGTGCAAGAAAAGGGGCGCCTGACAATCAGGCGCCCCTTTCTGCTTCAGGGCCCCGCTTCAGGGCCGCTTGCCGAAGCTCGCCGTATCCTTCGTCCAGCGCCGGGCCTGTTCGCTCAGGCTGAAGCCAAGACCTGGACGATCGGGTACCACCATGCGCCCGTCGCGCAATTGCAGGCGCTCGTTGAACATCGGCTCCAGCCATTCGAAATGTTCAAGCCACGGTTCGCGCGGATAGGCGGCCGCCAGATGCAGATGGATCTCCATCGCGAAATGCGGCGCCAGCCGCAGCCCCTTGAAATCGGCAAGCTGCATGATCTGCAGGAACGGCGTGATGCCACCTACACGCGGTGCGTCAGGCTGCACGAAATCGCACGCACCCGCCGTGATCAGTTGCGCGTGCTCGCCGAAACTGGTCAGCATTTCGCCAGTGGCAATGGGGGTGTCGAGCGATGCGGCCAGCGCGGCGTGGCCTTCGGTGTCGTACGCATCGAGCGGCTCCTCGATCCATACCAGGTCGTAGGCCTCCAGGGTACGACCCATGCGTTGTGCCGTGGCACGGTCCCACTGCTGATTGGCGTCCACCATGAACGGAAAGGCGTCGCCCAGATGTTCGCGCACGGCCTTCACGCGCCGCAGGTCTTCGGCGGTATCAGGCTGGCCAACCTTGATCTTGATGCCGCCGATGCCGTTCTCGCGCGACTTGTCGATGTTCTTGAGCACCTGGTCGAGCGGCATCGACAGGTAGCCACCCGACGTGTTGTAGCACTGCACCGAATCGCGGTGCGCGCCCAGCAGCTTGGCCAATGGCAGTCCGGCGCGGCGGGCTTTCAGGTCCCACAGCGCCACGTCGAACGGGGCAATGGCCTGCGTGGTCATGCCGCTGCGCCCCATCGATGCGCCGGCCCACAACAGCTTGTTGAACAGGCGGCCGATATCGTTGGGATCCTCGCCGATCAGCTCGCCGGCCAGCTCCCTGGCATGCGCGAACATGCCGGGGCCGCCCGCCCGCTTGGAGTAGCCGAAGCCGGTGCCCGAGTGGCCGTCCTTTGTGAAGATCTCGGCAAAGATGAACGCGATCTCAGTCAGCGGCCGCTGGCGGCCCGTCAGCACCTTGGCGTCGCTGATGGGTGCGGCCAGCGGCAGGATGACCAGCGAGAGGTCAATGGATTCGATACGGTCTGAAGTCGTCATGATGGTTGGATGAGGAGTTATTCGGCCTTGATACCTGCGCCCTGGATCACCTTGGCCCAGCGGTCGGTTTCGGTCTTGACGAAAGTCGTGTAGTCATGCGAGTTCGACGCCACCACGACGAAGCCGTTGGCTTCCAGTTTTTCGCGCGCGGCGGCTTGTTTGAATGCCGTCATCATGGCGGCTTCAAGCTTGTCGACGATCGGCTTCGGCGTGCCCTTTGGTGCGGACAGGCCCACCCACGACACCGCCGAGTAACCGGGGTAGCCGGACTCCGCAACGGTCGGGACATCCGGGAACAGCGGATTGCGCTGCTCGCTGGTCACGGCAAGCGCGCGCAGCTTGCCGGCCTTCACGTAGGGCAGCACGGCATCCTGGTTGACGAACATCGTCGGGATCTGCCCGGCCAGCACGTCGGTCAGCGCGGGCCCACCTCCGCGATACGGCACGCCCACCATGTCCAGCTTCGCCGTCTGGCGCAGCAACTCCATCGCCAGGTGCCCCGACGAAGCGTTCGTCACGCCGTAGTTGACCTTGCCTGGATTCGCCTTCACATAGGCGACGAACTCCTTGAATGTCTTCGCCGGGAAGGATGGATTGACCACCAGTACGTTCGGGCCCGATTCAAGCTGTGAGATATGGATGAAATCCTTCGACGAGTCGTAGTTCGGCCGAGGCGACATGCCATGCGCAATGGCATTGCTGCCGATACCCGACAGCAGCAGCGTGTAGCCGTCCGCTGACGCCTTCGCCGCCTGCTCCGCGCCGATCACGCCGCCGGCACCACCCTTGTTCTCGACAATGAACGGTTGCTTCAGCACCTTGCCAAGCTGGTCGGCAATCAGGCGCCCCATGATGTCGCTGGTGCCACCCGCGGGGAACGGCACGATGATGCGCACGGGCCGGGACGGCCAGTTGTCCGACCCCTGGGCCAGTCCGGCAAACGGTGTGCAGAGCGTGGCGACGGCCGCAGCCGTGCACGCCGCAAGAAAGCTTCTGCGGTGCAGCATGTTGTCTCCTGATTGTGGAAGGCCCGTTCTTGGAATGGGATGTGGCGGGCCCGATGTCGAAAGCGTGTGCCGCTAGCTGGGCGCCGTTGCCGGCGCCGATCGATGACGCGCCGGCTGGATCGTGGATGCGGATGTCATGCGCGGTGTGTGGT